>NZ_JACJRY010000047.1:0-45911 GCF_014697485.1 Anabaena sp. FACHB-83
GGAAGTCATGCACGAGCGCAATGCTCACAACTTCCCCTTAGACTTGGCTGCTGGTGAGCAAGCTCCTGTTGCTATCTCTGCTCCTGCTATCAATGGCTAATCTTCTGAGATAGCAATGTTACAGCCTCGTAAAGTAGAAGAGTGAAGAAAAAAGCCCTCCATTTTGGAGGGCTTTTTTCTTCGTTTTGTAGTCTGATTTGTTCTGAACCTTAATTTATCTGATAAATCAAATGCGAGGCGATCTTCCACACTTTTCAAATTCTGATGTTTTCTTATTTTCCTCTGCTTATAGTTATTAAAGAGCGATATAGTTGAGGCCTGTAACTCTATCACCTATCACCTGCTATAAAACAATTGTGTAGTCAATAGATGTTGGTTATCACCTAAAAAATCAATCAGTTTGCCTTATGTGTATGGAATTTGGGCGGGAAATCTGCGGCAATCTCGAAATCGCAGAAACACGGGAATGGTTAGTGACCAATAGCATTGGTGGTTATGCTTCTGGCACGGTGGCAGGTTTACTAACTCGACGGTATCACGGCTTACTCATTGCCGCTTTACACCCGCCTTTAGGTCGCACCTTACTGTTGGCAAAACTAGATGAAACTGTATTGTATGGCGATCGCACTTATCCCTTACATACAAATCGCTGGGCAAATCAAACTGTGAGTCCCCAAGGTTATCGACACATTGAATCTTTTACCTTAGAAGGGACAATTCCCCTGTGGCGGTTGGCGGTGGCGGATGCTTTGCTAGAAAAGCGCATTTGGATGCAGTTGGGCGCAAACACTACATATATCCAATACATTCTGCGGCGTGCAACCCAACCTTTGCAACTAACCCTCAAAGCAATGGTCAACTACCGCGATTATCACAGCGACACCCACAGCAACGGTTGGCAAATGTTGGTGGAAGCGGTGGAACAAGGAATTTGTGTGACGGCTGATCCCAGTGCTACACCATTTTATTTGTTGAGTGACAAAGCCAGTTCTACACCCGTTCACAACTGGTATTATGACTTTGACTTGGCAGTAGAACGCGATCGCGGTTTAAACGACAAAGAAGACCATCTCCACGCTGCCACCTTCGCTGTGACTCTCCATCCTGGGGAAACAGTTACCTTTGTCGCCAGCACAGAAAAACAAATTGATTTACATGGTGAAACGGCTCTCAAATTACGCCGCACTCAAGAACAAAAACTATTAGGACTGTGGCAGAGTAATCGACCCATCACAGCACAGGAGTCTCCCGCCTGGATTAAACATTTGGTATTGGGGGCTGATCAGTTTATTGTTGATCGTTCTGTACCAGAAGAATCTCACGGCAAAACCATCATCGCTGGTTATCCCTGGTTTAGTGATTGGGGAAGGGACACAATGATTAGTTTACCTGGGTTGACAATTGCCACTGGTCGCCCAGAGGTAGCACGGGCAATTCTCCGCACTTTTGCCAAGTATGTCAATCAGGGAATGCTACCCAATCGCTTTCCTGATGTTGGCGAGGAACCAGAATACAATACAGTCGATGCGACACTGTGGTATTTTGAGGCAATTCGCGCCTATGACAATGCCACCAATGACGATCATTTACTCAGTGAACTGTTTCCCGTACTGGCAGATATTATTTATTGGCACTGTCGCGGTACACGCTATGGTATCCACCTTGATCCCACCGATGGTTTACTTTATGCAGGTGAGATAGGTACACAACTCACTTGGATGGATGCCAAAGTCGGCGATTGGGTAGTGACACCCAGAATTGGCAAACCAGTAGAAGTCAATGCCCTGTGGTACAATGCCCTACGCACAATGGCTAAATTTGCCCGTCAACTGGGTAAACCGCATCAAGAATATGAAGCAATGGCAGACCGCGCCTTAGCAAGATTTTCCCGCTTTTGGAACGAGGCTTTGGGTTACTGCTATGACGTGATTGATAGTCCTGATGGTGATGATGGGGCGTTGCGTCCAAATCAAATTTTTGCTGTATCCTTACCAGAAAGCCCCCTCACCCCTACCCAACAAAAAGGCGTGGTAGAAGTTTGTGGCAGAATGTTGCTGACTTCTCATGGATTGCGATCGCTCTCACCTGAACATCCACAATATCAGGGAATATACGGTGGCAATCAGTATCGGCGTGATGGTGCTTACCATCAGGGAACAGTTTGGGGTTGGTTATTAGGGCCATTCGTCCTTGCCCATTTGCGGGTTTACAAAAATCCACAACAGGCGCGGCAATTTTTAGAACCAATGGCAAATCATCTCACAGCATCCGGTGTTGGCAATCTCAGCGAAATTTTTGATGGCGATGCACCAATGACTCCGCGCGGCTGTACTGCCCAGGCTTGGACGGTGGCGGAGGTTTTACGTGCTTGGTTGGCAACGGAGAGTTAGGAGATGAGGGAAGGGAGACAAGGGAGACAAGGGAGACGAGGGAGATGAGGGAGACAAGGGGAGATTGGGAGTACCAGAATCAATCTGTTTGCTGTTTTTGTTTGTATAATCAGATACAGAGGCAATGCTATAATGAATGAAGGCTGGAGATTTGAGGAATCAATTAAGTAATTAGCGTTTCATCACCCTGACACCCCACGCACACCCCTAAAGAGAGATGAGCAATTTGCCACAAAATGGAACTCATAGCAGCGAGAATCAGCAATACGCTTCTTTGATAGAACAACTTGATTTGATGATTCGGGCGCGGTATCCCTTACTGTATGTGATTTCTGTGGAAGAAGAACCTGTAGAAGAAGTGCTGTTGCAAGTTGCAGCGCGTTCTGCGCCTCAGCGACAGGTGTTATTTTGGGATATTGTGCGGGGTTGGAGTGATAATGGTGCGGATAAAGGTTCTGTGATGGCGGCTTTATTACGCATTGCGAAAGCTGACTCGCAAACAGCAGCAATGTTTGTGCTGCGGGATTTGCATCCGTTTGTGAAAAATCCTACCACTGAGAAGAATGCACCGATTGTTAGGGAATTACGAAACTTAGCACGGGAGTTAAAGCGATCGCGTAAAACCATCATCACCACCAGTCATACTTTAGAACTTCCCGATGAACTACTGCAAGAGGTGACAGTTGTTGATTTTCCCTTACCCAGCGTCAGTGAAATCGATTATTTAATTACTCAGTTAGTCGTTCCAGATAAATTAAATATTGCAGGCTTGGCGCGAGAACAATTAATTAAAGCTTGTCAAGGTTTAAGCCGCACTCGCATTTCTAGGGTTTTGGCAAAAGCTTTAGCCGCCAAACAGCAGGTAAATGAGTCTGATATTGATGGTGTATTAGAAGAAAAAAAACAAGCAATTCGCCAAACAGGCATTTTAGAGTTTTTCACACCCCAAGAATCACTCAAGCGCGTTGGGGGATTAGATCAACTCAAACAATGGGTATTGATGCGCCAAGATGCTTTTACCGAAGAAGCCAGACGCTACGGTATTCCTAATCCCAAGGGGATGTTACTGGTGGGAATACAGGGAACGGGTAAATCTCTTTCAGCGAAAACTATTGCCCATGAATGGCGTTTACCCCTACTGAGGTTAGATTCTGGACGGTTGTTTGGTGGAATTGTCGGTGAAAGCGAAAGCCGAGTCCGCCAAATGATTCAGATAACCGAAGCAATGGCCCCTTGTGTATTGTGGATTGATGAAATTGACAAAGCCTTTGGCAATATTACCAGTGGGGTTGATGGGGATTCAGGTACATCGCGGCGGGTATTTGGCAGTTTAATTACTTGGATGCAGGAGAAAACTAGCCCAGTTTTTATTGTCGCCACTGCCAATAATGTGCAGATATTACCAGCCGAGTTGTTACGCAAAGGCAGATTTGATGAGATTTTCTTTTTGAATTTACCAACAGAAACAGAACGCCAAGAGATTTTTAAAGTTCATTTGCAAAGGTTACGTCCCAACCGCCTGCGAGAATTTAATTTAATTTCCTTGGCGAAACAAACACAAAACTTCAGTGGTGCGGAAATCGAACAAGTAATTATTGATGCTATGCACCAAGCATTTTCCACAAGAATAGAAGGACAAAGACGAGACTTCAATACAGAAGATATTTTACAGGCAATAGCGCAGACTGTACCCTTAGCTGCGATCGCCCGTGACCAAATCGAAGCCTTAAAGCAATGGGCAGCAGAAGCCGGTGCCAGGGCAGCGTCCAATGATATTCAATTAGTGGAGGAATTAAAACAATACTCAAACCAAAAAGGCATTGGCCCTTTAGAGGTCGATTAAAATAGAAAAACTATTTATTTTCTGCGCCTCGTTTTTAATCCAAAATCCCAAATCTAAAATCCAAAATTGGAATTATGTCTCATTTCACAACCATCAAAGTACAAATCAAACGCGGTGAAATTCTGCATGAAGTTTTGCAAGAACTAGGCTATCAAGTTGAGTGCAATACTAATGTTCGTGGATATCAAGGAAATACCACTCAAGCCGAGTATGTAATTCGCCAAAAAAACGGTTATGATTTGGGCTTTCGCCGCAATGGGGAGAATTACGAAATAGTAGCCGATTTTTGGGGCGCAAAAATTAATCAACAACAATTTGTTAACTCAATTAGTCACAAATATGCTTATAAAACTTTAATGGTAACAGTGCAAGAACAAGGTTTTAATGTTGAAGATGAAGAAGTATTAAAAGATGGCACTGTGCGGGTAGTAGTTGGGCGTTGGGTTTAATTATATTCGTGAGAATCAAGATACCCGACTTCTCGAAAAAGTCGAGTATCTGAACCTCTACCAAATTCATCCGCGTCCATCTGCGGTTAATTATTTTTTCCTCTCGCTTAATATATTGAAAATAGCTATATATTCAGCACAAAATATGTCACACTTTACTAGCATCAAAACTCAAATTAAAAATTCAGACGCATTAATTAAAGCCTTGGCAGATGTTGGGTTTAAAAATGTTGAACATCACCAAGTAGCACAGGCATTATATGGTTATCAAGGTGATGTGCGTCCTGAAAGTGCAGAAGTGATTATTCGCAAACAATATGTTGGTTCTTCGAGTAATGACATCGGCTTTAAGCGCCAAGAAAACGGTCAATTTCAAGCAATTATTTCTGAGTACGATCGCAGAAAATATAATCAGTCTTGGTTAAATACCTTGATGCAGCGTTATGGATATCACGCCTTGATGGCATCAGCTGAGGCGCAAGGCTTTACAATTGAAGCAGATGAAGTGCTGGAAGATGGAACAGTTAGAGTAGTTGTGGCAAGGTGGACATAATTAATTTGTGTTGAATTTACCCTGATATACCCCAAATCTTGATAGTTTTATCAAGACTGGTGCTAACAAGAGTTTTGCCATCAGGACTCAAAGCCATAGACCAAACAATCCCTAAATGTCCTTCTAAATTGTGAATGGTTTCACCTGTTAGTAAATTCCAAATTCTAATCACACCATTCTTTAAACCACCAAACAAAGTCTTACCATCTTGGCTAACACATAATGAATGAATATCATTATCGGCTTCTAGGGTAAGTGTATAAATTTTCTTGCTTGTTTCGATATCCCAAACATCAAGTTGAGTTTCTCCTCCAGCAATAGCAATTTTGCCATCTGGACTAATAGCAATACAAGAAATTCCTGGCATCGAAATATTTAAACCAAATGTTTCATATCCTAGAGTTGTGAGTTGTTTTTTGCGTTTCCAGTCCCAAACTTTGATTGTCCTATCATTAGTACTACCACTAATCAAAATTTGACCATCAGCACTCAGAGCAACTTTAACAATATTCATTCCCCAAACGTGACAAGGATGACTACCTAATTTATAGTATTTTCCCAAATGAGGCTGTTGCCAAACATGAATATTTTTATCTTGGCTACCACTAATTAAAGTGCCATCAGGAGCAACCACAAGTGATAAAGTAGCGTCAGTATGACCTTTGAGTGTGCGAATTTGTTGCTGGTTTTCTAAATTCCAAATTTTGATTTCCTGCCAATCGTTAGCATACAAAGTTTTGCCATCTGGACTAAATGCCAGTCCATAAGGTGCTGATAAACCTTCGCTTAATGTGCAGATTAATTGGCTTGTTTGAATATGCCATAATTTAATAGTTTGATCGTGGCTGCTACTAGCAATAGTTTTTCCATCGGGACTAAATGCGATTCCACATACATCTGATGTATGTCCACTAAAAGTAGTTAAGCATTCAAAAAATTGATAATGATATAAATTGAATTCGGCAATAATTTGTTCAGCACTAACTTTTTTTCTTTGATGTAATAACTTATATGCTGCTGCTTTTAACTCTACTGGTTCATGTTGCAAACTTTGAATGACTAACTCTACACCTACATCACCATAATCTATTGCTGGTGCGATCGCAGCGATTTTTGCTTCCAGATTATTACTTAACAGGCGATATTTAACACCTTCAATTCCGCCGAGAACTAACCCATTTACAGGAGGTGGTGTTTGTCCTCCCAGCACAACATCATATCCTCGCGGTTGCTGGAGATTTTCTGGCATTATTGTTTCCTCGATACTAATTAGGACTAACGCAGGAAAACTAAAAATTAAAGCTTTGGGGAAGGGTATAAGGGTTTTGAATAATTACACCCCTGCACCTCTACACCCAATCTCAACAGATAGTATTGATGTGTAAGTCCTGACTAATACCAGTGTTCCCAAATTTCAGATGATGTTACATCTGGCTAATTTCTCTGCAAGTGCAGATAAGGTTCTGCAACCTGTCCAAAAGTCACCTAAACCCCAACCGATAAATGCACCACCACGGGGTAAATGTCCGACATTAGCGTTTAAACCAAATTGCAAATCGTTCCAATAACGCCAACTACCTTGAGAAAACCATCCCACACCTTTACCAAAGCGACACCAAGCTTCCCAGTCAGGGTTAGCTGTACCGCCAACTTTTTGCCAAATATAAGTTTGGACTGCAAAGCCAAAGCGGCCATTGCTATATTTTTGCCAGAGAGTTTCAATGGTGTTTAAGTCTGCACAGGGAAATTTTTCAATGTCGGTGGGATCTAAACATCCTTGTTGTGTGCGATCGCAAATTTGCAGCATCATAGCGGCAGTTTCTTGATCTGCATCTTGCCATTTTCCCGCAGCCAGTAATTTTTGTAAATTACTGTAGTTTGCGCCAACCGCAGAGATTAAGGGAGGTTCGGTGTCTAAAGAGGATTGTAATTTTGCTAATGCTTGTTGTCCCAGCAGTGATGATATTGTTAATTGCAGTTTTTCCGATTCAGGATTGATAATTTCAAACACCAGCCTGATTCCCGCTTCACCATATTTTAACGCTTCCGCAACAGCCAGAACTTGTTCTTCTACCGAGACAGCACTAGTCAAACGCCGTTTCACACCTGCAATACCACCTAAAACCACTCCATCTTTTGGCGGTGGGATTTTTCCACCCAGAACTGCATCATATTCTCGCGGTTGATTGAAATTTTCTGACATTGCGGTTGTTATTTGGAGAAGGCTTGCACTCTATCAATACAGCCCCGGCTTACTGCTTCTCGTAAAATATCTGTGATCCCCCGTCGTTTAAAGTAAAGTGCTGCATAGTTACGTTGTATCTGTGTACCGTTGAACAGGTAATGTCGGATTCTGTCTTTACCTTCATGAGTATCAACTAAGCCAAGTGTAAAGTCAATTAACTTACAAGTGGCGCTATTGCGATCGTGTTCTAAATTATCCATTAGTGTATCGATATCAGACACGCCGCCAGCACGCGCCATCGCCACAAAAGCATCATATCTGTCAATTTTATGGCTATATTCTTGTAGTATTTCTTGCACTATAGGTTCTGGTCGAGAAGCAAGTAGGGAATAAGCTGCTTGGCGGACTTTCCACAATCTATCTTCTAACGCCCAGATTACCAGTTCTAAACCTGCTTCGCCATACTTGAGTGCTTCTTCTAGTGCGGCAATTTTTTGTTCAATTATTGGATTTGCCAACCGTCTTTTAACACCTTCTAGTCCTCCTAAGACTACAGCACCAGCAGGGGCATTTTCTTGACCACCAAGCACAGCATCATACACTCTGGGGCGATTATAATTTTCTTTCATCAAGTTTTTAGTATTAAGCCTACTACTTAGTATTCCCCATTACTAAGGTTAGGCGATCGCAATTTTCATTCAACTTTTTTTCCTGGAAAAGCACGAATCTTATCAAACGCTACTACTTGATTCTAAAATTCCTACCAAAATCTTCATTAAATCTGGCAAATCATCGGGAATGCGATACAGCGAAATATCCTGAAAAATCTGCTGCTTTGTTTTTTCTAAACGACCAAAACGCCAAGCATCACCAATTGTTACTGCACCATAAAAAATATCACCTTCTTCTACTTCAGAAATAGCAATTAACTCTACTGCCATCTGCGTAAAGCCTCTAGTTAAGTCATCATTTTTCGCTTCAACTACCAATAAACTTAGATTGCTTTTCAGGTAATAATCTAAATTACCTTTTAACCAGTTGTTTACTGTCAATGAATACTCAATCCTGATTTGACATTGACAATAACGAGCAACTTCCAGCAATGTAGGTGCTACAAGTGTTTCACGTCGTGCTGTCTCGCTGCTCAAGCTAACTAGTGGTAAAGATTCATCAATTCGCTGTTGTAATTCTGGCAAACGTTCTAAATTGCGATCGCTACGTGGTAACTCCATTCGTGTCTTTAGCAAACTATAACCCAATTCCGCTAAAATTTCGTCTGCTTCGTAAGGCATTTCAAAATAGGAGCGAAATGTGTAAGATTGCCCTTCTTGCAAAAGATGACGACGAGTCATAATTTTTTGTTTGCAGCTACACATTAAATTACTATTAAATGTTAGCGTTTTAATTAGCTAGTACAACAAGTCAAAGGTAAAAATAAATAATACTTATCAAGTAAGCGTTTTGAGTATCTAAAACAGCGTCATATTGTTTTGGTTGGTTCTGATTTTCTGGCATTACAATTTACTAAATTAATATTATTTTTGAAACGAACCGCCAAGGCGCAGAGAGAAGATTATTTGAGTTTAGCGATCGCACCTCTATTTACTAACATTTTCCCTGTCAATAAATCCTTAACTGTTACTACTAACACCCGTTGTTCGTTGACTTCAAATTGTGCTTGGATTCTGTCAATTCCGGTTTGTCCTGGTGGTTCAAGATAAGCGACACATACTTGTTGATGATGGGTTTCTAGGGAACGATAGCTATCTTGTTTGATTAAGTGACTACTCGTCATTCTGCCTTGTGCATCATAAGCAACTTCCGCTTGGGAAACTTCGGCTACTTCACCGATGTCAAGGCGAATTTCTCGCTGTCCTTCGGTGGCTACTTGCAATGTTAAAGCTTCCGAACGCGCCCCTGGATATTTTGCTCCTTTTTCAATTAAGGTGAAATAAGAATAAGTTTTGCTGTGGGGTTCCCAAAGGCGAATCGCGTAACTGTGGCGGAGGTAATCATCAACTGCTACCATTTCGCTTAATGCTAATGCGCCATGTGCGACAGCTTCAAAGGGTTTATCTAACTTGACTTTTTGTCTACCAAAATAAGAAATTACTAATTGTTGAATGGCGGGGATTTGACAAGTACCACCGACGAGTAACACTTGTTCTATAGATGATTTACTGATACCTTTAGCAAGTGCGATCGCTAATACTTCATCGATGGCTTGTCTTAACTGTTCTAATAATTGTTGATTTTCTAAAATTTCGCCTAACTCTTCCCGATGTAACTGCAATTCATGGGACATAAAATTTTCATCATCAAACCAAGCTTCCTTGGCTAAATCTGTTGTCGAAAGTTGAATTTTTACCCTTTCTGCTACTTCCAATAAATTCATAAAACCGATTTCCCCGACTTCTTCACGGGAAGAACCGATTTTGTGTAAATAATGTTCTACAATCCAAGTATCAATATCGACACCGCCAATAAAAGCATCCGACTTGGCGAGAACTTCCGCGCGTATGGCTTGCTGTTCGGCTGCAACACTCACAGTCCGCACTAAACTTAAATCCAGAGTTCCGCCACCAAAGTCCACCACCAAAACCACACTACCAGGACGCTTGACGGCATAACCAAGGGCGGCGGCTGTTGATTCATCCACAATTTGCACTGTGGGCATATTGAGTTTATCGCCCAAGTCCCGAAACCAGTCAAGATACCTTTCAAATGCACCTACAGGAACGGTAAAAATAACGTGACTTGGCTGCAACTGCTGTTCAACTTGCTGCCAAATCTCCTTCAGAAACAATTCTGAAATGATCTCTGCACTATAACTATTACCATCCAACAGTCGCGGAGGCGGGACAAAATCCGCCGCTAAGTCTCGTTTAAAAGCCCGAAAACAGCGTTCCGGCTGGGAAAACCCCAAGCGTTTAGCGCGTACCGCTTCACCAAACAAAATGCTATTTTGTCCCTCAACAAACACCAAACTTGGTACAACACTTACCTGTTCCGTCCCCACCTCAAACCGCCGCGACATCCCCTCAAATCGCAAAGTCCGCGGCTTTTGCGTAATCAAGTCTGTGGTACAAACAACAGTATTACTCGTACCAAAGTCAATTATTACTGTAGTCATTAGTTATTAGTCATTTGTCATTGGTCATTTGTCATTGGTCATTGTTACAGACTTATCCCCCTCATCCTCCTTGTCCCCCTTGTCTCCCTTGTCTCCCTTGTCTCCCTCATCCCCCTTCCTTCACCTCCCCCCCGGCAAAGTCCGACTCACCTTAGCTGGACAAAGAATTTTACCTTGATGCTGATAGCCGACAAATCGGATGTAAACCAATTCACCTTCAGTAATATCAGTTTTGTCTGGTTGATGAAGTTGGGAATTATAAGGTACTTGTTCCCAAGGTTTACCAATGAGTTCGTAACCCCATTTACCAAGGAGGTTATCTAGAGGGGTAAACATAGAAAGGAGATTTTTTGCAGGTAATTCAGGTTTCACACTCACCATTTGATGAATGCTGGGATAGTTGGTGAGTAATGTCTGCAATTGTTCAAAGGTGGTAACGCGCAACTCTTCGGTGAGTCGAAGTTGCTGCTGTTGCAATTCTTGATGCAGTCGCAAGCCTTCTTGGTGTAGTGCTTCTTTTTCAGTAGTAATTTGGGCTAGTTTGTGGGCTAATTCTGAGTATTTATCTTGCCAGATGAGGACTTCAGCTTCTAGGAGTTGAATTTGAGATTGTTTGTTGAGTTGCAGGATTTTCGCACCATTGATCATTAGAATTATCAATAGTGGCGAAAAAGTTGCGATCGCCATCACAACCAAGCTTTCTACAGAAAACATTCCGATATCTTGGATATCTGCAATCATTTCCGCCCCTCCTATTTTTGCTTGAGAGACTGTTGTTCTGTTCCTGTAACGTTTTCTTCTCCTTCGTAATATTCAGGAAGCAGTTCTTGGCTTTCTACCTCTCCTAAAGCACCCTCAATTCCCGATGTTGCATTGGTACAACTTACACCAGAACCATTAATCACAGTCTCGGTAATTTTGCCGTCTTTACCAATGCGATACTCAATTTTTTGATACTCTGCCATAACTCAAATATTGATATTTTCTAGGTTTTACAGAACTACTTAGCTACTTTGTTGTATCACTTCTGCTAGTAAACGGCAATTGTCAAAAAAAGTCTGCTTTGGCGAGTAGAGCTTGAGTGTTGAAAACCTACCACTTATTGGCTGCTCTACCTCTAATTAATATAGGTTGGGGAATAGTTGTAAATTTATCAACTGATCCCAAGGAATAATCATCTAATTTAAAATCAGCGAAGGGCTGATTGATTAACCGATATCTCAGAGCTTCATCAACAATTACCCCTTTAGATTTCTTGCGTATCCCAATAATGATAATACTGCTTTGATAATCTGTTATATCTTGATTAGATGGGCATTTACCGCGCTGAAATTGACCAAGATTTAATAAGCGATAACCTTTGACACTAGATGTATTTTTAAATAATTTTTGGGATAATAATTGCAGTTGCTTGGCACGTTCGAGGGCGAGACGTTGGGCAACAACTAAATTACCTTCACAAGTTGCTGTCCCCACAGAAATAATTTCTGTAGGGTATTCCATAATTTTCTGAATACCTTCTTGTTCAAGATTTAACTTTAAAAAATCAACACTTACAACTTGGTCATTATATTTAATTTGGAAACTGCTATTTAACAGCCATTTATATTCTGTTGATAAAATAGCAATGCTAAATTCTGCGGTTTTACCTTGACTATCTCTACCTTCTTGATAACCAAAAAACTCGATTTTACCTTTTGCTTCAGGGGCTTGGGTTTGGGTAATGAGGGTAGAAATTTTAGGCGATCGCATCCCCAAAGCCATGACACTAATTACACTTAATGACACCATTAATGCTGCTAAAAATGCAATTAAAGGCAGCTTATCTCCTATTTCTGTTTTGGCAACTGTAGGAGAAAAATATTTTTCTTGTAGATTACTAGTTAAATTCAACTTCACATACTGTTGTTCAATTTCTCCCAACTGCTGCAATATCTCTTGAGCATTCTTAGGTCTATCTGTAATATTCGTTGCCATTAACCAGTCAACTAAATCTAACAACCCTGGTGAGACATGAGCGGAAAAATTTCGCCATTGCAGCAAATTTTTCCGTGCATCATACATATCTAAAGGATGTCGCCCGGTTAATAAAAATGCAAAGGTACGTCCCAAGGCAAAAAAATCTGATTGTGGTACGGCTTGACCTTGCATTTGTTCTAATGCACCATAGCCCGATGAAATAATTGATGTCATTTCACCACCATGATTAAATTGCGCCAGATATTGCCTGCTGACTGCTTGCGATGTGCCGAAATCAACTAAAACTAATTGCCCATTAGACCGCAGTTTAATATGAGATGGTTTAATATCTTGATGCAGATATTGTTTACTATGTACCAAATTTAAAATTTCGGCTAATTGTTGCAACCATGCAATAGCTTGGGTTTGAGAAATAGGACGATATTGTTGTTGATTCATCCACTGTTCTAAATCCCAACCATCGATTTTTTCCATCGCTGTGCAGTGTAATATCAAACCATCGCGCGTTTGATATTGAAAATAACCATCAACTTTAGGAATTCCGGGATGATGTAATTGACCTAAAACAGTCGCTTCTTGTTGAAAAATCTTAATAGCTGCTGCGTCATTTGACAGTTCCTCGCGCAGTACCTTGAGGATGTTTGGCGTATCGTTGGTGTGTGCTTCATAGACTTTGCCAAAGCCAGTTTTGTCACTCAACAAGCGAATGACACGGTAACGCCCCGGTAATTCTAACGGAGAACCACAACTTTGACAGAAGCGGTGTTTATCGTTATCTTGATTGTTCGGTTTAGGACAAACTGGATTTATACAAAGGCTCATGGGAAGTCAAAAGTCAGAAGTCAGAAGTCAAAAGTCAAAAGTCAAAAGTCCAGAAATTTTGACAAATGACTAATGACCAATGACCAATGACAAATTACTCATTTACACTCTGCTAAAAAAGCAGCCACAGTCCGGTTAAATGAGTCGGGTTCAGTCAGAAAAGGCCAATGATTTCCCGGAACTTGACACAGGCGTAAGTTTTTCAGATTGTTTTTATAGGGTTTTAATTGCCATTCTTGGCGGTTGAGACCTTTATCGGACTTAACAAACAAGGCGGGTGTATCGATGGGGTTGATAAAGCCCGGTACGCGCATCACATCTTCAAAAATGCCATCACGGGCGGCTATGGTGAACTTACTACCCCAACTCCCATCCGGTTTTTGTTCGATTCCCCCTTGGAATACCTGCTGTTGTAGTTCGTTCCAACCTTGATATTGGTTTAATTGTCGGGCGATTTGTTCGGCTTCAACATAACTAGCAAATGGCCCCATCCCTTTGAGAAAGGATAAAAAGCGGTACAAGAAGGGAAAAGTCGCCTTGAAGAATTCGGGCATTTTCCAGATGAAAATCGGGTCAACCAAAACCATACTCCGCACTCGCTGGGGGTTTTGCCTAGCCCAGATTACAGCTAATTTACCAGTCCAGGAATGACTTACTACATGGGCGGAAGACCATCCCAATTTATCCATGAGGGCTTCGAGGTCAGCGATCGCACTTTCAAAGCTATAATCTTTTTCTGGTTTGCTGCTTTCACCATGACCGCGCATATCTGGCGCAACTATGTGGTAATCTGTCGCTAAATATGCGCCCAAGCTAGACCAAACAAGTGCATGGTCGCCTAAACCATGTAACAACAACAAAGGTTCTTGACCTTGATTCCACTCTAAATAAGAAAGTTGAATATCAGATTTAACTAAGGTTTGTCGTCTAGAGATCATTGTCAATCTACCTTTGGAGAGATAGCTTTGCGATTATATAGTACTGCGAAAAGCTCTACCTGCTAAAGATCAGCCTGAATAGTTAGGTAAACCTAGCCGTCCCCAGCACCAAATTTCATCACCTACACGGAGTCATCCATTGCTTACATAACTTTATATAACACTTTTAGTAACTCACCCCTCATCACTGCTTGCTATGTCATACTAGGAAGTGAGAGTTAATTCGGCGACCGCGTTTGTTTTTATTATTGACAGGCTTTTTCCTTTTGGTATTTACAGACTTTTCTCCGAAACCTAAATCTCTACACATCTATGATTTCGGAGACAATCTATGTCAGTTTATGTAGGCAATCTTTCTTATGAAGTTACAGAAGATAGTCTGAGTGCTGTTTTTGCAGAATATGGCTCAGTCAAGCGTATCCAGTTACCTACAGACCGTGAAACAGGTCGGATGCGCGGTTTCGGTTTTGTGGAAATGGGTACAGATGCTGAAGAAACAGCAGCTATTGAAGCCCTTGATGGCGCTGAATGGATGGGACGCGACCTCAAAGTAAATAAAGCTAAACCAAAAGAAGATAGAGGTTCATTTGGCGGTGGTAATCGTGGTGGCGGGGGCTACGGTGGTAGAAACCGCTACTAAGGCTTTATCAAATTAGCTCTTGCAGCTAACCCATTAATCCAGCATCCGAATTGCATTTATTACCGGCTTAGGCAGAAATGCTTGAGCCTTTTTAATACAAAACTGGGCTGGAAAATCAGCTAATACCATTTTGGATTTTAGATTTTGGATTGAGAAAGTGTTTACTGGTAAGCTTTTGGGCAATCCATTTGTCACAATCATTCTCCAATTTGGTATAAAATCTAATTTCTGGAGTTCTCTATGTCAAACTCAACCCCTCCCGTTGAGCCTGCTGTTTTAGTTACTATTATTGGTGAAACTGTCCTGAAAGACCGGATTGTGAAGCTTCTCAAAAGCCATAACGTCAGTGGCTATACAATTAATCAAGTGCAAGGTGAAGGCGGTCACGGAAGACGCTTGGCAGACTTAGCAGGCTACAACACTAATATCGAAATCAAGACCATAGTTTCATTAGAAACATCAGATGCAATCCTTTGTGTCCTCAAACAAGAGCAAGGTCAGCACGCTTTAATTGCTTTTCGCCATAATATAGAAGCATTTTATTGATTAAATTTTTCTCAGGCATTCTTTAGAGATATGTAGTCTTATACAACCACGACCAGTACTAGTACAACAAGTCAAAAGGAAAAACCTTTAATATTAAATGGCTGAATGTCATATCCACTAACATTCCAGAATCGAGAATCGTGTTTTTCCAAATAACCAATTACCAGGTGTATCAAGTATGGAAGCTACTGAAAACTTAATTCCCGAATTTGAAAAATTATTTAGACAAAAATTACAACTAAATAATTGTAAACTTAGAAAAAAAAGACAAGAGAATAATTACGAAATCATTACTCCTGCTAAAGACATTTTTTTGATGTACTGGAGTAACTTCCCAGAAATTAAGTTGGTATATCAGGCTGTAGGAATACGCACACAGCAGACTGTAGTTTACGAGCGAGCTATTCGCGCTCATATTGACTTTTGTGTGAGTAGTATCTAAGCCATTCAGCGTTCTCTAGGTCTTATATAGTGCTGATAGCAACTATCTTAAATTTACAGCACTTTTAAAGTAAGTGAGGCACATCATGAGTAATGAGTAATAAGTAAATTTCTTACTCATTACTCATTACTTTTTTCAATCAGTTGCTGTACTTCATCAACATCGAATCTGCTGTGCTACCAGCACCTACCATAAAAAACTACTTCGGTTTCATGCTTTACCTAGTAAAACACTGAAGATATTTTAAACAGGCATAATTTGAACAACTAGTGCGCGTTTATCAAGGGACTGGACTTTACCAGCTTGACCCAAATCATTAACAATACGGTCTAGCATATCCCCAGCCTGCTGACGATATTGATTTTCTCGACCCCTTAAACGAATAGCAAATTTTACTGAATCGCCTTTACTTAACCACTGAAGTGCTTGACTAATACGCAAATTATAATCACCCGCACCAACATTCGGACGGAAGCGAACTTCTTTTACAGTAGGTCTAGCACTTGAACTTTGGCGTTTCTTCTTTTGATACTGAAGTTTGCCATAATTGAGAATCTTAGCTACTGGAGTATCTTCGTTCTGGGAGACTATTACTAAGTCAAGCTCAACACTTTCGGCTAACCTGAGAGCCTCAGAAGTGGCTATCAAACCACGATTATTATTTTCATGGTCAATCAAGAAGACTTGAGGTGACTTAATTTGCGAGTTAATTAGCTGCTTTTGGACTACGATAATTTTTTCCTCTCAATTATTCAACGACTTTGCTTTGCTTTGCAAGTATTACTAAGGTAACACAAGTACTATCTCTCTTTCTTCAGCCATCTGGCAGAAAATACTGAATGTTGATTTGCCATAGAATCCTAGTTTATTGTGGCAAGTTATCTGTGTTGAGTTCTCCACCAGCATCTACTGTTCCTGAATCCTTGACATCACTGCTTAATACTTCTTTAGTAAAATATTTTAAAGTTGAAGCTAAAGCTAATTGAGCAGCTACGTTATAAGCAAGTTCTTGAGAAATTTCTGGTTGTTGATGTAATAATGTCTCAACAAAGCTTTCAAAATCACGCATTACGGAATATCTGTGTAATGCTGCTTTTTTATCGATAAGATTAAATTTTTCATCAATTTTCTCTTTCGCTTCTTTTTCTGCTTCCTCAACAGAATTAGCAAATCCACTGTTATGACACAGTTCGCCATAAATCTTGTAGTAATAAGCTTTGCGGCTTAATGATTCCTCTGCAATGATGATTGAATGGAATTTGTATTCAATTCTGTAATTATTAGGTTCCATAAATAATTTTACATAATTAACGAAAAGTTGTTTTGGAGCTAAGATATAAGCCTATAGGAATCCGCTTTGATTGTTGAAATTATCTGTAAAAGCTGGGAGTGTGGAGTAGAAAAGAGCATTTTGTGGGTGTACTGATTTTTTTCAGAAATCAAATATGAGTCCTATATTGCTACTAAAATAAATTGAATGCACCAATTTAAATCTCATCTTCCAGATTAACATGAGATTTAAAAACTTTACAGAATATATTTATTCAACTTGATTTAATTATTTCCTGTTGAGTTTATCTCATAAATATTTCATCGTTGCATTCGCCAAATTTTGATACTTTTGTCACTACTACCACTAACTAAGGTTTGGGAATCGGGGCTAAAAATTACAGAATAAACAGTCGTAGTATGACCCGTCAATGTCTTAATTAGTTTACTATCACTCAAATTCCATAATTTAATTGTGGTATCACCGCTACCACTGGCTAAAGTTTTACCATCTGGGCTAATGGCAACAGCAAAAACATCTGCGTTATGACCTGTTAGTGTCTGAATTAATTCACCTGTTGCTAAATTCCAAAGTTTAATGTTTTTATCGTTACTACTACTGACTAAAGTCTGTCCATCTCTACTAATAGCGAGAGAAATCACAGCATCATCATGAGCAGGAATTGTCTGAATTAGTTCACCAGTTGCTAAATCCCAAAATTTAATGGTTTTATCATTACTACCACTAACTAATGTTTTGCCATCAGGACTAATTGCTAATGACATTACAGAACTAGTATGGCTACGAAGAGTCTTAATTAACTGACCAGTTTTTAAGTTCCACAGCTTGATAGTTTTATCACCGCTACCACTAGCTAAAGTTTGTCCATCGGGTGTAATCGCTATTGACCAAACAGCACCTTCATGTCCCTTAAGCTTGTGAATTAATTGCCCAGTTGCCAAGTTCCAAATTTTAATGCTCTGGTCATTACTACTACTGGCTAAAATTTGGTCATCTGGACTAATAGCCAAAGCAATTACGCCACTATTATGAGCCGAGATTTCTCGAATTAAACTGTTATCTGCTAAGTTCCAAAATTTGATGGTTTTATCACTACTCCCACTCACTAAAGTTTTACCATCTTGAGTAATTGCTAGGGTTTTAACGTAGTTAGTATGAGCGTTAAGAGTTTTATCTAGTTGCAGATGCTCGATTTGGTTATGATGTAGAAATGGCAGTTTTGGTAATTGAAATAAACCATAACTCAATACTCCACCAAAAAACAAGAGAGTAGCAAAAGTGATGATTCTAGGAAATCTAGAAGTCTGGGTGGTTTTGGGTATGGTTGCCTGTTCTAGTTGGATTAGCTGCTGTAAAATAATTTCCGCAGTTTGTGGCCTATCTGCGGCTTTTCTCGCCATTAAATTATCTAAGAAATCGGCAAATTTTGGTGACACATTGGCAGATGAACGCCAGTTTAAAACATCTTCACGAGCGTTGTAAAATCTCAGTGGATATTGTGCCGTGAGTAAATAAACAAAAGTCCTACCAATAGCGAAAAAATCTGATTGGGGGACAGCTTGACCACTGGCTTGTTCTGGTGCAGTATACCCGGCTGAAAATACTGCTGTAATGCGATTACCTTCGCCTAATTTGGCTAAATAAGTATGGGTAGCATCTCTCGCAGTGCCGAAATCAATTAACACTAATTGACCATTATTTCGCAGCATGATGTTGGCTGGTTTGATATCACGATGAAACCAGCCTTGACTATGGACTATATTTAAGATTTCAACTAATTGCTTTAACCAAGCGATCGCCTGTTTTTCGGAAATCGGTTGATAACTTTGTTGTTGTAACCATTCTTCTAAATTAACTCCATCAATTTTCTCCATTACTAAACAATGGAGTTTGAATCCATGACTGGTTTGATATTGAAAATAACCGTCAATCTTGGGGATTCCTGGATGATTTAATTGACTCAAAACATTGGCTTCTTTCTGAAAAAGTTCCACTGCTTTAGAATGGTCGTTGAGGTGTTCTTTTAAAACTTTGAGAATTTTGGGCGTATTTCTGGTGTAAACTTCATAGATTTTGCCAAAGCTAGTTTTATCACTTAACAGGCGCATAACCCGATAGTGGTCTTCTAGAAGTATTTGGGAACCACAACTTTGACAAAAGCGGTGATTATCATTCTCCGGGTTTTGTGGATTAGAACAAAAGGGGTTGATGCACAGGCTCATATCAAGCTACAGGCAGAATGTATCAGTAGTATACGTTGTGTTGAGTTTAGAGTCATTTGTTATAAGTGAATCTATCTAACTTATCACCCCAACTCGGTGTTTTTACGCTATAAGAATAATAATGGGGACTAAGAAAGTAAGAAACACTCTGCGACAATCTCTGTCTGTCTTTCGCTACAGTGGACGGGCGATAAATTTAGTGTGGACTACCAGCCGTGGTTTGACGTTGAGTTTGGCGACGTTAACTTTAGTGGCTGGACTTTTACCAGCTGCGATCGCCTACATCGGTAAACTGATTGTAGATGCTGTATTATTGGCGGCGCAAGGTAATGTAGTCACTGGTTATCACCCTTTATGGTATGTTGCTTTAGAAGCGATCGCAGTTATTTTATTAGCTGGTAGTCAGCGCGGTTTGCTTATTTGTCAATCTTTACTACGAGTTTTACTTGGTCAACGGGTAAATGTTCTCATCTTAGAAAAAGCCCTGACTTTAGAACTGCATCAGTTTGAAGACTCAGAATTTTACGATAAACTCACCAACGCTAGGCGCGAAGCCTCTGTTCGTCCCCTTTCTCTCGTCAACCGCACATTTGGCTTAGTCCAAAACGCCCTTTCTCTCGTTACCTACGGCGTGTTGTTAGTGAAGTTTTCCATTTGGGCTGTCATAGTTTTAATTGTAGCAGCCATGCCTGCGTTCATTGCCGAAACTAGATTTGCAGGTGAAGCCTTTCGCTTATTTAGTTGGCGTGCGCCAGAAACTCGTCAACAACACTACATCGAAAATCTCTTAGCACGGGAAGACTTTGCAACCGAAATCAAACTCTACCAGCTAGGAGAAATGCTGTTAGCACGTTACCGCGAAGTTTTTCATCAACTTTTCGGCGAAGACAAAGACTTAACTCTGCGTCGGGGACTGTGGGGATATCTGTTAAGTTTAGTCAGTACCATTGCTTTTTACATTGCCTACGCATGGATAGTTTTAGAAGCAGTGGCGGGAAAAATTTCGTTGGGAGATATGACTATGTATCTCACCGTGTTTCGTCAAGGACAGTCTACTTTTTCTAACGCTTTGACTTCCATTGGTGGGATGTACGAGGATAACTTATATTTATCGAATCTCTACGACTTCTTAGAAGAAAAAGTTACTCAACCTTGGGGTTACGCTACCAAAGGTTTGTTTCCTCAAGATGGGATTCGCTTTGAGAATGTCTCTTTTACTTATCCTGGAAGTAATAAACCAGCTTTAAAAAATATCTCCCTACATTTACAACCAGGGGAAAAACTCGCAATTGTGGGTGAAAATGGTTCTGGTAAAACAACTTTAATTAAACTCCTGACTCGACTTTATACACCCGATTCCGGGCGGATTTTATTAGATGGTTTGGACTTACAAGAATGGGATGTTGATATTTTACGGCGGCGCATTGGTGTGATTTTCCAAAACTTTGTGCGTTATCAATTTACAGTGGGTGAAAATATTGGTGTTGGTGACGTGAAAAATCTCGAAGATAAACATCGTTGGCAAATTGCAGCCCAAAAAGGATTAGCCCATTCTTTTATTGAAAAACTACCTCAAAACTTTCAAACTCAACTCGGACGCTGGTTTAAAGGTGGACAAGAATTATCTGGCGGACAGTGGCAAAAAATTGCTCTTGCTCGTGCCTTTATGCGTACCCAAGCAGATATTTTAGTTTTAGATGAACCAACATCGGCTATTGATGCTCAAGCTGAATTTGAAATTTTTAATCATTTTCGTACCTTGACGGAAAATCAAATGGTGTTTTTGATTTCTCACCGCTTTTCTACTGTCAGAATGGCTGACAAAATTGTGGTGATTGAACATGGCGAAGTCAAGGAACAAGGTACCCATGAAGAGTTACTGAAATCGGGGGGAATTTACGCCAAGTTATTCTTGTTGCAAGCAGCCGGATATCAGTAGTTTAGTAAACCCTTTCTCAATCCACAACGGTATAAACTTGATTATCAAAAGATTAAATCAGGTTAATGGTTAGTTATTATTTTTTACATTCACTGGTAGCATGAAATGATTTGATGATAAATAGTCAACATAATTTCCTCTAGAATTTCAAGCGATCGCCCAGATGGATATTCAAGCGATCGCTCTTCATTCTAACTATTTAGACATACATAAAAATAGTTAAATATTTGCAAAGACATAATAGAAAAGTATAAATTTATTTGTGAAATGAATATTAAATTTTTTGTAAACAAAATTTGCTTGATCGCCACAATAACCTTGTAATGCACATTTAGATAGATACTAATGTTACAACAAGAATATCTTGTGAAGTGTGCATCTATGAAAGAACAAGCTTTATCCTTCTTACGCCAAGCTTTAAATAAACCAACAGCGAATTTTCGTCCTGGACAATGGGAATCTATACAAGAGTTAGTTGAGAGGCGATCGCGGTTACTCGTTGTTCAACGTACTGGCTGGGGTAAAAGTTTAGTTTATTTTTTAGCAACACGATTACTTAGAGATCAAGGTGCTGGTTGTAGTATTTTAATCTCACCTCTTCTAGCTTTGATGCGAAACCAAATTGCAGCCGCACAACGGATAGGAGTAAAAGCCGCAACCATTAATTCTAGTAATCAAGAAGAATGGGAACTGGTTCAAATTAAATTGTTAGCAGGAGAAGTAGATATTTTACTAATTTCACCTGAAAGATTAGCTAACGATGAGTTTAGAGAAAATATTTTATTACCAATATCACAACGCATAGGTTTATTTGTAGTTGATGAAGCTCATTGTATTTCCGATTGGGGTCATGACTTCCGTCCCGACTATCAGCGCATTATCAGAATCTTACAAGCACTACCACAAAATATTCCTATTCTAGCTACGACTGCTACAGCGAATAACCGAGTCGTTGATGATATTATTAATCAATTAGGAGCTAATCTACAGGTTAGAAGAGGTGATTTAACTAGAGAAAGTTTGCGTCTACAAAATATTTACCTTCCCAGTTCAGCCCAAAGAATGGCATGGTTAGCTGAAAATTTATCAAACTTACCTGGTAGTGGAATTATCTATACATTAACTGTTAGAGATGCTAATCGAGTTGCTAATTGGTTAACCATCCAAGGTATTAACGTAAAAGCATACCATAGCGATTTAGAAAGTGAGAGTCGTATAACTTTAGAAGACGAACTCCTAAATAATCAAATTAAAGCTTTAGTAGCTACGACTGCTTTAGGTATGGGTTTTGATAAACCAGATTTAGGTTTTGTGATTCATTATCAACGTCCTAGCTCTGTTGTACACTATTATCAACAAGTAGGAAGAGCAGGTAGAGCCGTAGACACTGCTTACGGTATTCTTCTCAGTGGTGATGAAGATGATGAAATTACTAATTATTTCATCAACACAGCCTTTCCACCACGAATACATACACAACAGGTATTAGATGCACTCAACCAAGCTACAGAAGGTCTTTCTGTTCCGCAATTAGAACAAAATCTCAATCTTTCACGAGGGCAAATTGATAAAGTTTTAAAACTTTTATCTCTAGAATTTCCTTCACCTGTAAGTAAACAAAGTTCAAAATGGTATGCTAACCCCATAAATTATCAACCTGATATTGAAAAGATTGCCAAATTAACAGAAATTCGTCGCCAAGAACAAGCCAAAATGTCAGAATATATGCAAAGTACAGGATGCTTAATGGCTTTTTTGGCAAAAGAATTAGATGACCCTCATTCAGCTAATTGTGGTAAATGCGCTATTTGCTTAAGTATGCCTTTATTACCAGTAACTTGTTCAATAGAGATGGTAAATCAAGCAGTTATATATCTACGCCGTAGCAATCAAATTATTGAACCGCGTAAAAAATGGCCATCACAAGCATTGCCAAGTTATAGATTTTCTGGAAACATTAGAGACAATTTAATAGCAGAAGAAGGAAGAGCATTATCTCTGTATGGTGATGCTGGATGGGGAGAATTAGTAAAGCAAGGTAAATATAGAGATAATCATTTTGATGATGCATTGGTGCAAGGTATGCGGGAAATGATTCAACGTTGGCAACCACAACCTTTTCCTACTTGGGTAACTTGTGTTCCTTCATTAAATCGACCAGAACTTGTACCTAATTTCGCACAAAGATTAGCTAATCAGTTACGTCTACCTTTTAAACCTATTGTGCGGAAAGTGCATCAAACAAAGTTACAGAAATCTATGAGTAATAGTTACCAACAAGCCCATAATTTAGATGGGGCATTTGTTATTGATACTTTCCCAGGTATGAGTGGTGCTGTCTTTCTTGTAGATGATATGGTAGATTCCCGTTGGACTTTTACAGTAATTGCTGCACTGTTACGTAGTGCTGGTAGTGGTCAGGTTTTTCCTGTAGCCTTAGCACTCAATTCATTAGGACAAGGGGAGTAACAATCATGTTAAACCATGTTTTACCACCAGATACACAAGTAATTTTACTTTTATGTGCCAGCTTTGGGCAAAATCGCCAGATTGAACCTCAACCTCTTACCTTAAATGAGTATAACTCTGTAGCTGAATGGTTGATAGAAAATCAAATGCGTCCAGCAGATTTACTCGAAGCAAATGCAAAATATCTATTACAAAAAGCTAGTTTTAATAAGATTGAAACTGATAGACTATTAGCTCTATTAGAACGCGGTGTAATGCTAAGTTTAGCAGTAGAAAAATGGACGAGTAAGGGTTTATGGATACTTGGTAGAAGTGATAGCAACTATCCAAAACTTCTGAAACAACGCTTAAGACATTCCGCACCAGCTATTCTTTATGGAGTAGGAAATGTTGAATTACTGTCAAGAGGAGGATTAGCAATTGTTGGTTCTCGTGATATTGATGAAGAAATTCTTAATTACACTCAAAAAGTTGCCAAAGCTAGTGCTATGGGAGGAATACAAATAGTTTCAGGAGGAGCGCGTGGGGTAGATCAAGCAGCAATGCTCAGTGTTTTAAATGCAGGTGGAACATCTGTTGGTATACTGGCAGATAGTTTGACTAAAGCAGCCGTTAATAGCAAGTATCGCTCTAGCATTAAAGACGGTAGACTTACCTTAGTTTCTAGTTATGATCCTGACGCTGGTTTTAATGCTGGTAACGCGATGGGACGAAATAAATACATATATAGTTTAGCTGATTATGCCCTTGTCGTTAGCTCATCCTTTGGCAAAGGTGGTACTTGGGCTGGTGCAGTAGAAGCATTATCTAAAATTAAGGAAGTTCCCGTTTTTGTCAGAATGTCTCCTAATGCTGCTGAAGGTAATCAACAATTGTTTAATCAGGGAGCAAAATCATTTCCTTCTGAACCTTGGAATGATTCTTTAAAAGAACTTTTAGAAAAACATAGTTGTTTGGTGGAATCTGTTGAATCTCCCAAAATTCAGACAAGTATAAAAGTAAATGTGTCCACTGATAATCAAGATTTAAAGGTAATTCCAAAAATTGATATATATACTGCTGTTTTACCTGTAATTCTTAGCCATTTAAATCAACCCAAAGATACGAAATCTTTAGCACAATCTTTGGAAGTTAGACAATCACAGATGCAAGATTGGTTAAATAGAGCAGTGGAAGAAGGAAAAGTCAGAAAAATTACCAAGCCTGTTGCTTATGTAGTAAATCAATCAGCTAATCAACTCTCTTTATTGTGATGTTTAATTTTTTGTTGATATATTAATGATTTTATCGAAAAGTAGGAAGTTGCTGATCGCACCACAACTCCTAAGTTAAACCAAAAAAAAAGCCCCCCGGTAGTTAGCCGAGGGATTCTGCAAGTCGGTAATTGTCGCACAAAGACATTCGCGGATATCACCATACCAACTTAGACCTGAGGAAATCTGCCAAAATGCCAGATTGGTGTTTGGGTGGAAAATAGTGATTACCTTGACTCTAAAGACCAACTCTCGGTTACTTGGTGAACTAAAGACAGATGTTTCACAATCAACCGGCAACCCCGATTAGAATTTAAGTAAAGAAATATTGCGTAGCTTACGGGCATGAAACGGATCGTCTTAATTGCTGGGTTTGAATCGTTCAACGCTGACTTATACAGGAAAGCGGCTGCTGTGGCTGAATCTCGCTGTCCTGATTTAGACATTCGCGTGTTTAGCGATCGCGATATTATCAGTAAGCGTGCGGAAGTGGAAGCAGCACTGCATAACGCCGACGTATTCTTTGGCAGCTTACTATTTGATTATGACCAAGTTTTGTGGTTGCGCGATCGCCTTACCCAAATTCCCATCCGGCTTGTGTTTGAGTCAGCTTTAGAATTGATGAGTTTAACCAAGCTGGGAGACTTTGCCATTGGTGACAAACCCAAAGGAATGCCCAAACCAGTAAAATTCATCCTCGACAAATTCAGCAACGGACGCGAAGAAGACAAACTCGCAGGTTACATCAGTTTCTTAAAAATCGGCCCAAAACTCTTAAAATTCGTTCCAGTCCAAAAAGTCCAAGACTTACGCAACTGGCTAATTATCTATGGTTACTGGAATGCTGGCGGCCCCGAAAACGTCGCTTCTTTATTCTGGACATTAGCCGAAAAATATTTAGGCTTAAAAATTGGCGACATCCCCCCGCCAGTCGAAACCCCCAACATGGGATTACTCCATCCCGACTATCAAGGGTTTTTTGAATCGCCAAAAGCATATCTGGAATGGTATCAGCAGATCCCCCCTAACCCCCCTTTTCAAGGGGGGTTGGGGGGATCTAAACTTCAAAATCCAGTTGTTGGAATACTGCTTTACCGTAAACACGTCATCACCAAACAACCATATATTCCCCAACTAATTCGCCGCTTTGAAGCAGCTGGTTTAATTCCCTTACCCATTTTCATCAACGGCGTAGAGGGACACGTAGCAGTACGGGATTGGATGACAACCGACTACGAACAGCAACAACGGCAACTTAATAATATTGAAACTCCCTCACTTTCCCCAGATGCAGTTAAAGTTGATGCCATAGTTTCTACCATTGGTTTTCCTTTAGTCGGCGGCCCGGCTGGTTCAATGGAAGCAGGACGGCAAGTAGAAGTAGCCAAGCGTATCCTCACAGCGAAAAATGTGCCTTATATTGTCGCCGCACCATTATTAATCCAAGATATCCATTCTTGGACACGCCAAGGTGTCGGCGGCTTACAAAGTGTAGTTTTATATGCCCTACCAGAACTCGACGGGGCTATTGATACCGTTCCCCTCGGCGGTTTGGTTGGCGAAAATATTTATCTCGTACCTGAACGGGTACAGCGATTAATTGGTAGAGTCAAAAGCTGGGTTGCTTTACGCCAAACACCAGCATCGGAACGGAAAATTGCCATTATTTTATATGGTTTCCCTCCTGGTTATGGTGCAGCCGGCACAGCTGCATTGTTAAATGTGCCTCGCAGTCTAATTAAATTCCTTCACGCACTTAAAGACCAAGGTTATAACGTTGGCGACATCCCAGAAGATGGGGAAGAATTAATTCGCCAAGTGAAAGCAGCTGATGAAGAAATGGAAAGATGGGAAGTAAATCAACCTTTTCCTGATTCAGCCAATACTGTTAATGCAAGAAAATTAGAAAAATGGTTAGGATATCTCCGCACATCTCGCGTTGAAAAACAATGGAAATCTTTAACAGGTAGCGGGATTAAAACTTATGGCGATGAACTACATATTGGTGGAGTGCAGTTAGGAAATGTCTGGATAGGTGTACAACCACCGTTAGGCATTCAAGGCGACCCGATGCGGTTAATGTTTGAACGCGATTTAACTCCGCATCCTCAATATGCGGCTTTTTATAAATGGTTGCAAAATGAGTTGCAAGCTGATGCTGTGGTTCACTTTGGAATGCACGGTACAGTGGAATGGTTGCCGGGTTCGCCTTTAGGAAATACAGGTTATTCTTGGTCGGATATTTTGTTAGGTGATTTGCCGAATCTATATATATATGCAGCGAATAATCCTTCGGAATCAATTTTGGCGAAGCGTCGCGGTTATGGTGTGTTAATTTCGCACAATGTACCGCCTTATGGGCGTGCAGGTTTGTATAAGGAATTGGTGGCGTTGCGCGATTTAATTGCGGAGTATCGAGAAGATCCGAAAAAGAATTATGTGTTGAAGGAAGGGATTTGTAAAAAGATTGTTGATACGGGTTTGGATGTCGATTGTCCGTTTGAGGATACGAAAAAGTTGGGCATTCCTTTTACGCCAGAAAATATCAGAATGTTTAGTGGTCACGCTTTTGATGATTATCTGGTGAAGTTGTACGAATATTTGCAGGTTTTAGAAAATCGGCTGTTTTCTTCTGGGCTGCATACTTTGGGTGAAGCCCCAAATGAGGAGGAGATGGCGGCGTATTTGGAGGCTTATTTTGGTAGCGAACCGCCAAGTCGCCAAGAACGCCAAGAGGAAGAGGTAGAGATAAGAGATTTACTGGAGAGAACTACGGATGAGTTAACAAATCTGTTGCGGGGGTTAAATGGTGAGTATATTCCGCCTGCGCCTGGTGGTGATTTGCTGCGTGATGGGGCGGGTGTTTTGCCAACGGGTAGGAATATTCATGCGTTAGATCCTTATAGAATGCCTTCACCTGCGGCCTATGAAAGGGGTAGGGAAATTGCCCAGAAAATTATCGCCCAGCATTTAGAAGAACACGGGAAATATCCTGAGACGGTGGCGGTGTTGTTGTGGGGTTTAGATGCGATTAAAACTAAGGGTGAATCTTTAGGAATTCTACTGGAATTAGTTGGTGCTGAACCTGTGAAGGAAGGTACTGGCCGAATTGTCCGTTATGAATTGAAACCTTTGGCTGAGGTGGGACATCCCCGCATTGATGTGTTGGGTAATTTGTCAGGGATTTTCCGCGATAGTTTTGTAAATATCATCGAATTGTTGGATGATTTGTTTTTACGTGCGGCTGAGGCGGATGAGTCGGAAGAAGAGAATTTTATTCGGAAACACGCTTTAGCTTTAAAGGCGCAAGGTGTAGAAAATGCTTCAGCAAGGTTATTTTCTAATCCTGCGGGTGATTTTGGTTCTTTGGTAAATGATAGGGTTGTCGATGGTAATTGGGAATCTGGGGAAGAGTTAGGTAACACTTGGCAAAGCCGCAATGTGTTTAGCTACGGGAGACAAGATAAAGGCCAGGCTAGACCAGAGGTGTTGAATCAGTTGTTAAAAACGAGCGATCGCATCGTCCAAGAAATCGATTCGGTAGAATATGGTTTAACCGATATTCAGGAATATTACGCCAATACAGGCGGTTTGAAAAAAGCAGCCGAAAAACAAGGCGGTAAAAAGGTAACTACCAGCTTTGTGGAAAGTTTCTCTAAAGACACCACCCCCCGCAACCTAGAAGATTTGCTGCGGATGGAGTACCGCACAAAATTACTCAATCCCAAATGGGCGCAAGCAATGGCCAATCAAGGTTCTGGCGGCGCGTTTGAAATTTCGCAACGAATGACAGCCTTAATTGGTTGGGGTGGTACTGCTGATTTTAAAGATGATTGGGTATATGACCAAGCCGCAGATACCTACGCTTTAGACCCAGAAATGGCTGAGAAATTACGCCAAGCCAACCCCGAAGCTTTCCGCAATATTATTAGCCGAATGTTAGAAGCATCGGGGCGCGGTTTCTGGGAAGCTGATCAAGATAAGTTGGATAAGTTGCGTCAGTTATATGAATTAACTGATGAAGAGTTAGAAGGCGTGACAGTTTAGAAAATGCCAATTTTATGAATAGCTTAAAGGAGTTCTGTAATATAATTTTTCAGTAATTCAATTAGCTCTTCTTTACTCAATATATTTTCTGCAACTTGCATTGTTAATTCATAAGCTTGCTCTGGTGACATATTCAATTCATAATCATTCAGATTCAAAAATGTCACCATCACATCAAAAGCAGTACGCTTATTACCATCTACAAAAGCATGGTTATGAGTAATATGAAACAAGTATGCTGCCGCTTGTTCAACAATTGTAGGATGTAAAAATTCACCTGCAAAAGTAGCTTGGGGTTGATAAATAGCCGAATCTAGCAAGCCTTCATCGCGTACACCTAGTGAGCCACCATATAAATTAATCTGCTTACTATGTATACTTAAAACATCTTATTTTTCAATAAATTTAGGACTATGCAAGATTTCTGTACACCCAATCCCATTTTTTCGTAGATGCCAAAGAAATTAGCATAGCCTCTGATTCCTTGGGAGTAATATCTTCCAAAGCCAAATTTTTTAATTTCTCTTCAGCTAGTATGTTGATTAGTAAACCAGCTTTGATTAAGGCTTGTATTGCATATTTTATACTTTCTTCAAGAATATATTTTTCATTATGGTTATAAAATTCAGATTCAGCTTCATTTTTAATTAACCTGTATAAATTTTCAGCATCTGTAATGAGATTGGCCAAAATTATCTTTCCTTGTTTAAAAAAAATTAAATCTGAGAATTGATCAAAAATTTCTTTAAATAGAAGATTATATTTCACAAAAATCAAAACTAGTAATTGTCCTTGCTGTACTTGTTCCTTTAATACATCACCAAGATGACTCAATTTGCTGAGTTTGCTCTGTAGCCGCGTCAACTCTTCCTGAATTTGACTTAGAGATATTTGCCGACTATTTGCGAACTCGTATAATGCTGCTATTGTTTCATCTCGCGGATCTGGTTCATTCAGGCATTTCTCAAGTGTTTCTATGTTCTTTTGAATGCTTGCAATTGTTTCTTGTGAGAATATAAAGCTGTTTACCATTATTTATGTACTGGCTTGTTTAACTATAAACTTTGCCTATAACTATTTTAGCTGCTCTTCAGCTATTTGAATTTTTATTCATCTCTATCGCAATCCTAAATGATTTACAAACATCTATCTCCCTTGTCTACCTTGTCTACCTTGTCTCTCTAAATAAAGTCTCTTTTTCCGACTATTCACTCTCACCACTGTAATGTAAAGGCAGTTTAACTATTACCGTAGTCCCCACATCTTGTTGACTTTCTAAGCTAATTTCACCACCATGTAAGTCTACACACTGTTTCACCATCGCCAGCCCTAAACCTGTTCCTTGAATTCTCCGCGCATTACTCGCCCTGTAAAAAGTTTGAAATAAGTTAACTTGGTCGGTTTCTGGAATACCTATGCCCTCATCTTTAACCTGAAAAATTGCCATATCATCTTCCAAAGTTAAATTAAACCAAATATGACTTTGTGGCGGAGAATATTTCACAGCATTGGAAATTAAATTAGTCAAAATACAATAAATTAATTCCTCATCCATATAAATTAAATTACATTCTCCTGCATAATTAAAAATAATATTTTTCTGTCCAGCCGCTTTCATTTGCATTACTTCTGTAATTTCTTGACAAAAGCTAATCAAATTTAAAGGCGCAGGTTTATATTCTAATTTGGCAGTTTCACTTTTACTCAGAAATAAAACTTCATCTAATAGCTGCAACATGTGGTTGAGAGCATCTTGCACACGCTCGAAATAAATATTTCTTCGCGCCTCATCCATATTATTTTGATTTTGCAGAATATCTATAGCAGTTCTAATTGTAGTCATGGGGTTACGAAACTCATGGGAAACCATCGCCACAAAATTAGACTTTAGCTCATTAAGTTGTTGTTCTTTTGCTAAAGCTTGACGGCTAATTTCTTCACTTTCTCTTAACTTATTGAGAATTTCTTCTCGTTCAATAGCATAGCGAATAGCCTGGACTAACCTTTGGATAGTAATTTGGTCTTTGACTAAATAATCTTGAGCGCCTTCTGCTAAAGCCTGCATTGCTAATTCTTCATCATCAATTCCTGTTAAAATCACTACAGGAATATCTGGAACTGCGGCTCGATATGTCTTCAAAGTCTCTAGCCCAAAAGAATCTGGTAGTCCCAAATCTAACAAAACGACATCAAATTTTTCTCTTCGGGGATTTATCTTCTCCAACTCATTTACTTTAGAATTATTCTCTGATAAACTTAAATTTATCGCTTCAGATAATTGTTCAACATGCAGCATTTCTAGTTTATGTTGAACTGTATGAGCAAATACTTGATGTAATAGTTTGGCATCACTAGGACTATCTTCTACCAACAGAACGCGAATTATCATTTTTTGCATAAAATATATTTATATAAGTTGCTGCAATGAGCATTAAATTTCTTGATTGTGAAAATAATGCTCAATCATAATCGATATTGAACAATATAGAAAAATATCTATGAAACTGATAAATCTGGTGGTAGGGTAACTGCCGTTAACCAAAAATCTTTAATTAAATGCACAACCTCAAGAAATTGATAGACATCAAGAGGTTTGGTTACATAACAATTAGCACTGAGATGATAAGAACGTAGTATGTCTTGTTCATCGGCTGAAGTAGTCAGCACTACAACCGGAATATGCTTCAAATTGGGGTCAGATTTAATTTCTGTCAGCACTTCTCGCCCATCCATCCCCGGTAAATTCAAATCAAGTAAAATTAAATCGGGACGAGGAGCATTAGCAAACTCTCCTTGCTGGCGTAGATAATTCATTGCTGTTTCACCATCTTCTACCCAGTGCAAGTTATTGGCAATCTTGGCATTGACAAAGCCTTTCATCGTGAGATTAGCATCGCTGGGAGAGTCTTCAACTAGCAAAATTTCCACACGCCGATGTACCTGAGTCTTTTCAACACTGTCATTAACCATATATTACACGTCTTTGTTTAAACTTTCTGGGATAGCTGATTCATGAAGAGTGAAGTAAAAAGTTGTACCAACTCCCAACTGAGATTCAGCCCATATATGACCATTGTGACGCTCAACGATTTTTTTACAAATAGCTAAACCAATTCCTGTCCCCGAAAATTCACGCCTGGTATGTAGACGGCGAAAAACTTCAAAAATCCGGTTAAGGTACTGAGATTTAATCCCAATACCGTTATCTTGTACTGAAAATAACCAAATTTGGTGGTTGTGAGTCAAATCTTCTTCCCCTACACCCTTCCACCCCTGCACCCCTACACCCCTACTCTTGTCTACTCTCGCTGCACTTATATGAATTCGTGGCGGTACGTCTTGGCTGCGAAACTTGATAGCATTACCAATCAAATTTTGAAATAATTGGATTAACTGGGTTTTGTCTGCAAGTAGGTTGGGCAATAACTCATAAGTGATCACAGCTTGACTTTCTGCGATCGCCACCTGTAAATTACTCAAAGCCTCACTCAGCACAAGATTGCAATCAGTCAGCGTAAATATTCGACCCCTTGTCCCTATGCGCGAATAAGCCAGCAAGTCTTTAATCAACTGCTGCATTCGTCTCGCACCATCAATAATGTAATCTATATATTCTTGGGCAGAATCATCTAACCTTTCTCGATATTCCTCCACCAATAATTGACTATAGCCAGTTACAGCCCGCAACGGTTCTTGCAAATCATGAGACGCTACATAAGCAAACTGTTCTAATTCTTGATTCGAGTTTCTCAGTTCCTCATTTAGTTTTTCTAATTCTGCTGTACGTTCCTGAACTTTAACTTCTAATTCGGCTTTGGCTTGTTGTAGTGCTTCCTCTGCGAGTTTGCGGTCTGTAATATCAGTATGAGTTCCTATCCACTCTTGAATTTGGTTATCAGCATCTAATATTGGAACTCCCCGCACAGCAAAAAATCGATAACTACCATCAGCGACTCGCACACGATGTTCCAATTTATAAGGACTTTTCCATTCTCTAGCCTGATTCCATAAAAACTGAGAAAACTCTCGGTCTTCAGGATGAATTGCATTCAGCCATCCCCATACTTGAATTTCTTCCTGAGTTTGACCAGTCAAAGCTATCCATGAGGAATATTCTTGAGGAAAACCTTGAGCATCAGTGAACCATACTGCTTGAGATGTCGCCAGTACCAATGAACGATATCGTTTTTCACTTTTTTCTAAAGCCAGTTCCGCCAACTTGCGCCGCGTAATATCTTGAAAGAAAATTGATAACCCTTCTTGGCTAGGATAGATGCGATTTTCAAACCAGCGATCCCACGGTGGATAATACTCTTCAATCTCAATTACTTTCTGTTCGGACACAGCTTGGTAATAAGCATCATAAAACTTTTGTCCTACGCCTTCGGGAAACTCTTCCCAAATATTTTTGCCAATCAAATCTTCTGGAAGACGATTGAAAATTTGTCCCGCCCTTTGATTCACGTAGGTATAACACCAATTTTCATCTAAAGCCACAAAAGCATCAGTGACAGTTTCTAAAAGATTTACCAGCTTTGCTTTAGCTGCTTGCTGTTCTAAAAAAATCGCTTCTGCTGACAAAACTTGATTAATCTGAATTTGCTTTTGCAGTAGTAAATAAACTCCTACTATCAGAACAGCACTCAAACCATACCCTAAAAACACTAAAAAAATAATTTGGATTACACCTTCATCTGTGTTTGCTATCCGCCGCTTTAATAAGTTTTTTTCTTCCCTTTCTATTACTTGCTTGATATTGTTAATTTGATTATCTATATTTATATTTATGGTCTGATTACTTTTAGCAAATTCAATATTTATTGCAAAACTTTTCTGTTCCAGAATTTTAATAGATGTTTCTAGAAAATGAATTTTTTGCGTAATTTTAAGTTCAAGTTTTTGAATTTGCTCTTGTTGTTTAAAGTTATCCCTAGTTAAATTTCTGATAATTTGAATTTGTTGTGATACCTTTCGTTTTTCTTGCTCATAAATTTCTTTATATTTTACCTGGCGGGTGAAAATATAACTGCTGTGTGCAGTTTCGGCATTTCTCAGATAAATGTACAGATGATCTGAAGTTTCTAGCACTTGCTGAGTATGAATAACCCAGTGTTTTTCTTGCATTAACCGCAGAAAACTGATATAAGAAATCACCCCAACACCACAGAGCAATAATAATGCTAAAGAAAAGCTGACTGCAACAACTTTTGAGGAAAGTCTATTCATGAGCAACTCGCAGGATTGCAGATGATAAATAATATCTAGTCTTTATCAATCATTAACAATGTCATGAATCAAATGATACATCCATTAGGTAAAAATTTCATTCAATTTTTGTGTATATTTAAGATTTATATTTAAATTTGGTTGGTATCATTTTTTCTAAAAATTTGCTGCTTTGACCCTTTGATTATCTATATTAAAAATATATCCAATGATAGATGACAAAATAATATATTAGATTTTTATTTTTCCTGACTCATACCTAATTTACTAAGAATACTCAGCAAATATAAAAATTGAGTGAGTAATTAGCTTTTTATCACTTCTACTCACTCAATTTATTCTGATTTAAAATTATCAAATAATTTCTATCAGACTATTTTATTTTTACCTGATAAATAATCTCGCCAATTAACGAGATTCGGTACCTTGATTAGGGCTACCTGCTACATCATCTTCCCCAGGTGCTTCTGGTCTAGCAGTCTTTCGCGCATCAGACTTTGAAGCATCGCCTGTTTTGCGAATATCTTCTTGTAAAGGGGTTTGATAACCACCAGAAGCTGTCGGGGTGGTATCTTGATTGTTATCAGACTTTTGTTTTTGTTCTTCAGCCATAACCATAAACTCCAATGATTAATTCTTGGCTTTATTGTAGGAATATTAAGAATGTAAAGTTATCTATCTAAAATATGGTTATGACTGAATGTTTACTCTGTCATAAGTATTATTTAGTTATTTAAAAAACAAAGAGCTTAATGTACGCCCAAAATTTATCATTACCATCTGGATGTGTTCTGCGTCAGGCAAATTCAACTGATAAGTGGTCAATTCGCTCATTAGTATTTTCGGCTAAACTTGACCCTACTCAATTACGTTGGCAACAGTTCTCTGTTATTGAGTGTGAGGGTAGTTTAATTGCTTGTGGACAACTGCGTAATTTTTCTGGCGCACAAGAACTTGGTAGTTTGGTGGTTAAATCAACTTGGAGAGGTCATGGTTTAGGTAGTTTGCTTACGCAGCATCTAATTAGTCAAGCTACACAACCACTATATTTAGAATGTTTGGGTGAGCAATTGTCAAGGTTTTATAGTCGCTTTGGTTTTGTAACAGTTGCTTTTGAAAATCTACCTCCATCTCTTCAGCCTAAACTTCGCGTCTCGCAATTGGCTAAGAAGCTATTACGAGTACCTGTTGTGTTTATGAAATATGAGAGGAGTGGGAGATGAGGGGGACAAAGAGATAAGGGCGATGAGGAAGAAAGACAAAGCATCACTGTTGACTATTTGACAAAAATTGTGAGCAGAACAGGCCCTAATAAGTAATGATGACTGACACAGGTAAGTCCAGATGCAGAACCTAAAGTTTCTCTTTGTTTGGGACTGTAAAAACGGACTCCTAAAGGAGAAATTGGCAGTTTTTTAGGTTCTAGTTCTTGTTTAAAGGTAAAGTCAACTAAGTAAAAGCGTCCGCCGGGAGTCAGGACTCGCGCTACTTCAGTGAGAACTTTTTGCGGTTCTAAATAATGCAAAAAGCTGATAGTGTTGAACACAGCATCAAATTGACCTTCTCCAAAGGGTAAAGACTCAGCATTACCCTCGACATAAATTAAACGTGGATGGTGGCGGTTGCTAATTCTCGCCATTCGTAACATATTTGGTGATAAGTCTAAACCTGTACCACGCAACTCAGGAAATTTGGTGGCGAGGCGTTCTAATAAGCGTCCAGTCCCACATCCTAGATCGAGGACGTTGACTTGTTCTGGTAAATCAACATATTCTAATAGGCGTTGGTGAATAGCTCGATAAAATACTGAGGGAAATGTCCAATCGTAGCTAAAAGCCCAGTTGTTAAAGAGAGATTTTTTGTTAGCAAAGAAATTTTCAGTCATTGGTTTGCACTTGTGTGACAGCGATATCTAGCCTAACGTGCAGGTTCACAACTGTGGGAACTCAATCAATGATTCCGAAATCTAAAAACTTGGATATGTATTTAAAGATGTGACAGGAAAAGATGATCTGTGAGTCTAGCAGACTCAAGCGATCGCATCATGATATTTATCTATATTTAATCTTCCGGTAAATTACTATGACATCTATAACTTTGTTTCATTTACACAAAGATTTCTTACAAAAAGTTCGTAAATGGTTAGAAAGTCGAGAAATAAATAACATTCAATTGGCTCATTTTGTGTGTAGAGTGATACCATCACAATGTCCCTTTGAAAGAGATGTCACTTTATTTGGACGGAAACTGTTTCACATTCCAGCAATGTGTAAACTAAATCCCTTTTATGAGCAATTAGTAAGTCTACGTTTTCGGGCTTTGTGTTATCTTGCTGATGAATGTGGTGAAGATGTAAATGTTTATTGCTAAACTTTGAAATTCACAAATATCAGCCATCGGTAATTACAGACATACGCTTGTTATCTGCTTTAATCTATACTAAGCTATTTAAGGACTAATTAGACATACATCAAACTAGTTCTCGATTTGTATCACTCATAGCAGTCGAAGTATAAGTGAGGAAATTTAAAAAGCACGAATACAAGGCATAGTAAGACTTTTACCTTCTGCCTCCTGCCCTTCGGGTTCGCAGTCGCTCATGGGGGAAACCCCCAAGACCGCGCTGTCTCACCTCCTGACTTCTGCCTCCTGCTATACTGCCTTACCTTGCTGAAATTATTAACATCATCAATATGACGCACATCTTACTTGTAGAAGATGAGGTCAAACTGGCGCGATTTATCGAATTGGAACTGAATTACGAAGGTTATCAAGTCAGTGTCGCCTACGATGGATTAACTGCCCTAACTGCGGCGCGAGAGTTACATCCAGACTTAGTTATTTTAGATTGGATGTTACCAGGGTTATCAGGTCTAGAGATTTGCCGCCGTTTGCGGAGTACTGGAGATAAAGTCCCAGTCATATTATTAACTGCTAAAGATGAAGTCAGCGATCGCGTGGCTGGTCTAGACGCGGGTGCTGATGACTATGTAGTGAAACCATTCAGTGTGGAAGAACTATTAGCCAGAGTCCGCGCTCATCTGCGCCGCAACCAAGAAGCCGATGCAGCCGACATCTTAGAATTTGAAGACCTCAGCTTAAATCGTCGCACCAGAGAAGTGTATCGCGGCAATAGATTAATTGAATTAACCGCCAAAGAATTTGATTTGCTGGATTATTTGCTGTCCCATCCCCGACAAGTAATTACCCGCGATCGCATTTTAGAAGAAGTTTGGGGTTACGACTTCATGGGCGATTCCAACATCATCGAAGTTTACGTCCGCTACTTGCGCCTCAAACTCGAAATCAACCATGAAAAGCGCCTGATTCAAACCGTCCGAGGCGTTGGCTACGTACTGCGTGAGTAGAAGTATGAAGGTTTGTAACCTGTAACCTGTAACCTCTCACCTGTAACCTCATTGCAAACAACCGTTAAACTTCATTGCAAAATAAGAAGGTAATTCGAGCAACATGATAAGTTTTGATGATGTGAATCAACAGTGCGATAAGGAGAACACAGTGGCAACGGAATCTCATTTACTAACGGGCAAAGCTGTACAAAACGACGATTTTAGTGAATATGTTGCTCATTTACAGCTACACATGACGCTACAAGCTCGCAATCTGGTTCCAACCTTCAAGCATTCTGTGGAAGATAGCAGACAACAACTCCTCCATCAAACCCAAGCCAACTTTGAAAAGTTAATTTCTCGGCAAGGTTTGTAAATATAGGAAATTTAACGAAAAGTCAAATAAAATAAAAGCAGGTATTTTTGGGTTAACGCCAATAGCGGACTCATCTAACCTGCTTTTTTTTGCTTTTGTAAGTCTTTGAATCAAAAAATCAACCTTTTGAAGCAATAGCCAGCAACGGAAAGCCGTTAAAATTGTTATTGCAACAGTTCCACCCACGAGCAGTTAGTTAAGGCTAAATGGCCGCTTGAATCAAAATGACTTCATTACTTCCTCGAAATCTCAGCGTTGTCATCCGGCCAGTCCACTATCGGGATCTGGATGGAATTGAGCGATTAACACAAGAGTCATTCACCGCCACGACTTTGGCAGGCTCCAATTCTGCCGAGGGTCAAATGCAATCCCTCCGTCGGTGGTATGGCTTACTTAAATTTTTGAGTTGGTTCCCCAACCCACTCCAGTATCGTTTCTGCGCTTATGTTGCTGAACAGGGGCGAATGCTGTTGGGAATGATTCAAGTATCACCATTCAACCGCACTCACAGTACTTGGCGCATTGATAAGGTGATGCTAGATCGGGCTGCGGACAAACAAGGAATTGGCTCACAATTGCTGCGCCATTGCTTCGAGTCGATTTTAGAAGCGCGGACTTGGTTATTAGAAGTAAATATTAACGATATAGAAGCATTAGCTCTCTATCGCCAAAATGGATTTCAACGTTTAGCAGAAATTACCTATTGGAAAATAGAAGCCGATTTACTGACAGAATTGGCACAAGCAGAACCAGATTTACCCAATTTGCTGCCAGTAAGTAACGCTGATGCCCAGTTGCTTTATCAACTAGATACAGCATCAATGCCACCTTTGGTACGTCAAGTCTTTGACCGCAACACCCGCGATTTTAAAACCAGTTTATTTGGGGCGTTGACCGATGCTGTCAAGCAATGGATCACCAAAACAGAAGTTGTCAGTGGTTACGTGTTTGAACCGCAACGCAAAGCCGCCATTGGCTATTTTCAAGTACAGCTTGACCGCAAAGGCGAAACTCCCCATGTGGCAACGCTGACCGTCCACCCTGCTTACACTTGGTTGTATCCAGAGTTGCTTTCGCAATTGGCACGGATAGCGCAAGACTTCCCCCAACAAGGTTTGCGATTGGCTTCGTTAGACTACCAACCTGAAAGAGAAGAATATTTAGAACGAATTGGTGCAAAACGCACGGAACATACTTTGATTATGTCGCGTTCAGTTTGGCACAAACTCCGAGAATCAAAATTTGTCTCCTTAGAAGGGATTCAATGGACAGATGTGCTGCAAGGTTTACAACCAGCACGTAAACCCATACCAGGAGGGATGTCTTGGGCAAAAACTGGACAGCAGCCATCTTCAGAGATACCAGTGCCAAGCAAATCAGAATCCATCAACTTTAAATGTAACAACGGTCACACGGAGCCATCTTGCCAAAATGAATCAGTCGATGGTCAACAGGAAAAGTAGTCAAAGCTTACATGGTGAGGTTTAGAGGATGAAGGTTTCAGACTCAGTACTCACTACGTGGCACAGATCATAATGGATAAAAAACAGTATATTTCAGCACTAGGATTAGATGTCGGACGGAAACGAATTGGCGTAGCAGGATGCGATCGCACCGGTTTAATTGCTACGGGAATTACAACAATTGAACGCTCATCTTTTGAGCGCGACGTTGAGCAGTTCCAAAATATCGTCAATGAACGTCAGGTAGAAATTTTAGTTGTTGGTTTACCTTATTCAATGGATGGTTCATTGGGATTTCAGGCTCATCAGGTGCAGAAATTTGCCACCAAACTGAGTAAGGCTCTCAAACTACCCATAGAATATGTTGATGAGCGCCTCACCTCTTTTCAAGCAGAGCAAATGCTCATCGCCGAGAATCTCTCACCATCGCGTCATAAAGGTTTAATTGACCGCAAAGCCGCAGCTTTGATTTTACAACAATGGTTAGATTCTCGGCGCTCTGCCGCAGTTAAAATGCTGTCGAGTATGGATAGCTTTTGACGTGATATTCTGAAAGCAATTACTGAGCAGTTGTGTCTAAATGTGAAACTATTAGCTTGGCATTATTTGTCATTTAACAGGAAAGCAATATTCACAGTTGCGGTAAAGATAAAGTTTAACTAATCGGCTATGTTTCCTTCTCCATTTTCTGAAGATAACGATCGCGATCACACAGGTTCCATCACCTTGACAGATGACACAGGGCGAACCCTCGAATGTTATATAGAACATTCGCTCTCTGTAGATGGACAAGAATACGTCTTACTGCTTCCTGTGGACTCACCCATAGAAATTTTCGCTTGGGAAGGTGACGACGACGAAGAAGAAGCCGTTTTAGTAGAAGATGATGCTATCCTTGACGAAATTTTTGGTACCGCCCAAGCAGTTTTATCTGAGCAGAACCTAATTCTGAAAAACACGGCTTACGCTTTGACAGTGGCGGGTGAACTACCAGCTGTAGATGAGTCGGAACTTTTTACATTAGAAATCGAAGACGACGAAACCGATTTAGAGCCAGAACAATTACAGCTACTCGCCAGTTTCTATCATCATGAGCAGGAGTATGCCATTTATACCCCCCTCGATCCACTGCTGTTTTTTGCCAGAATCACTAAAGATGGCGAACCGGAATTACTTTCTCCCGAAGAATTTCGCCAAGTGCAACCACTCCTAGAAGAACAACTTTTTAACGAAGTGGAATAAAATCTGCTCAAAATTGAAAATAAAAATGTCTCATTTTTAGACAAGGTTTTAGATTTGGGTGCAGGGGTTTAAGGGTGTAAGGGCTTCGCCATGAGCGTCAGCCGCACGGTGTAGGTATCGAAAATCCTTACACCCCTATACCCTTTCACCCCCTGCACCCATTCTCAACAATGCTCTTACTTGGGAGCATTTTTCATTGTGATCCTGAAAATTATCTATGACTTGGAACAATCTCTTACAGCCTGACTTGATTTTACACGGTTCAGTTTTGCAATTGACTCAAGAAGTTATTCAACAATATGGGCTGAAGGGACTTGTCTTAGATGTGGATGAAACACTCGTTCCTTTCACAGTGGGGACTCCTTCGCCAGAGTTGAGACAATGGGTAGAAGAAATCCGCGTTAATGTTGATTTGTGGTTGGTGAGCAATAACTTAAGCGAAGCTCGCATTGGCAGTATTGCCCGTGCTTTGAATTTACCTTATTACTTGGGTGCAGCCAAGCCCTCTCGCCGCAAAATTAGAGCCGCTCTCCAAGCAATGGATTTACCAGCACATCAAGTAGGAATGGTGGGCGATCGCTTGTTTACCGATGTTTTGGCTGGTAATCGCCTGGGAATGTTTACAGTTCTCGTAGAACCGATTATTCATCCTGATGCTGCATTGCGTTCTCATCCCGTCCGAAATTTTGAAGTCTGGATTTCTGAAATCCTGGGAGCCTCTATCACACCTAAACGCAGCGTTGTTAACAAAAAGTAACAAATCGTCAGGAAAAGAAAGCTAAAGAAATAATTAAGGATGAAATAGAAACATATAATATGGGGGATTATAAGTATTAATAACATGGGGTCAGCCAAAAAAAGACCCTAGTAAATAGCAAATAACTATAAACTAGTAAAGCGTCAGCCTTCACCTATAGAAGGATTGGCGCTTTGCTTTTTTGTGCTTTGTCATTTGTCTTTAATAACTAATGACCAATGATCAATGACTAATGACTAATGACCATGACCAAAACAATTGTCGTCAAAATAGGTACTTCTAGCCTGACTCAACCAGAAACCGGGCAATTAGCACTTTCTACGATCGCAACTTTAACCGAAACACTTTGTCATTTAAGACAGCAGGGAAATCGTGTGATTTTGGTTTCCTCTGGTGCGGTGGGTGTGGGCTGTGCCAGATTAGGCTTAACAGAACGTCCAAAAGCGATCGCCCTCAAACAAGCAGTAGCCGCAGTTGGTCAAGGCAGGTTAATGCGGATATATGACGATTTATTTACAACCTTACAACAGCCAATTGCCCAAGTTTTGCTAACTCGCAGCGACTTAGTACAGCGTAGCCGATACCTCAACGTTTACAACACCTTTAAAGAATTGCTGGGACTGGGTGTAATTCCCGTAGTAAATGAAAATGACACCGTGGCGGTTGAGGAACTGAAATTTGGTGATAATGATACCCTTTCGGCATTAGTAGCGAGTTTAGTTGAAGCAGATTGGCTATTTTTACTCACCGACGTAGATAGATTATATTCAGCCGATCCCCGTTCTGTACCAGATGCCAAACCCATTGCCTTGGTGAGTAATATTAAAGAATTGGCGCAACTGCAAATCCAAACAGGCGGACAAGGTTCACAATGGGGTACTGGTGGGATGGTAACAAAAATATCCGCCGCCCGAATTGCGATCGCCGCCGGAGTGCGGACGGTAATTACTCAAGGGCGATTTCCCCGCAATCTCGAAAAAATTATCCAAGGGGAACCTTTAGGAACGCACTTTGAACCACAACCAGAACCCACATCAGCTAGGAAACGCTGGATAGCTTACGGACTTGTGCCGACGGGAAAATTGTATTTAGATCAAGGTGCGATCTCGGCAATATCACAAGCCGGAAAATCATTATTAGCCGCAGGTATCAAAACATTAGAAGGCGAATTTGACACCCAAGACGCTGTGCAGTTGTGCGACACCAACGGTAACGAAATAGCCAGAGGATTAGTCAACTACAGCAGCGATGAACTACAGAAAATCTGCGGGCGACACTCCAGAGAAATTCCCGAAATTTTGGGATATGTGGGCGCAGATACCGTAGTGCATCGAGATAACTTAGTTTTGACTTAAATAGAATGGTTAAATTATGGCGGATAAGTTATTACCAACGGATGGCTATGATGACTTCTTACGGGAGTTAAAAGAACGTATACACAGCGCCCAAGTAAAAGCAGCTTTGTCTATTAACCGTGAATTGGTATTACTTTATTGGCAAATTGGGCGCGAAATTATCATCCGTCAGCAGCAGCAAACATGGGGTAGCAAAGTTATTGAACGTCTTGCACAAGATTTACAAGTTGCTTTCCCTGATATCAAGGGATTTTCAGCCAGAAATCTGAAGTATATGCGAGCCTTTGCTGAAGCTTATCCAAATGAACAAATAGTGCAGCAGGCTGCTGCACAAATTCCTTGGTTTCATAACTGTGTAATTTTAGATAAAGTTAAAAATAATTTAGAGCGTGAATGGTATATACGAAAAACTATAGAAAATGGCTGGAGCAGAAATATTTTAACTCTCCAAATTGAGAATAGACTTTTTGCGCGTCAGGGAAAGGCTGTCAATAACTTTAACGTTAGATTACCGTCTCCTCAATCAGATATTGCTAGAGAAACGTTAAAAGACCCTTATATTTTTGATTTTTTGAGTTTAGGAGAAGCAGCCCAAGAACGGGAATTAGAAAAAGAACTTGTAAAACACATTACTCAATTTCTTTTGGAGTTGGGTGTAGGATTTGCTTTTGTTGGACAGCAATATAATTTAAAGATAGGAAATGAAGATTTTTACATAGATTTGCTTTTTTATCATGTGAAATTACATTGTTTTGTAGTGATTGAACTGAAAACAGGCAAATTTAAACCTGAATATGCAGGAAAAATCAATTTCTATCTTTCGGCTGTAGATGATTTGCTCAAATCTCCTGTAGATAATCCTTCAATTGGTTTAATTTTATGTGCAAGTAAGGACAATATTATTGCTGAGTATGCGCTACGTGATGTCAATAAGCCAATAGGTATTGCTGAATGGCAAACTAAACTTACTAAGTCACTGCCCAAAGAGTTACAAACAAAGTTGCCAACTATTGAGCAGTTGGAAGCAGAACTAGAAAATTTGTCAGCAGAAATAGAGAATGATTGATTAGCTTACCTCTAATCTTAAGTTCGAGCTAATAAAGGAGCCGCCGCTAATAGTGTTTGTGTATACGGATGTTGCGGATGGGCAAAAATTTGTTTTGTTGGGCCGAGTTCGACAATTTTACCGCCATTCATTACCGCAATGCGATCGCACAAAAATCTCGCTAACCACAAGTCATGGGTAATAAATAGATAAGTTAACTCAAATTCTGCCTTTAATTGCAGCATCAAATCTAATACTTGCGACTGTACACTGGCATCTAACATACTCACTGGTTCATCGCAAATCAACAGTTTAGGACGAGTAATTAAAGCCCGTGCGATCGCTACTCGTTGTTGTTGTCCTCCCGACAAATCTGATGGGTAACGTTGATAATAAACTTCTGGCGGTGTTAAACCAACTTTTTGCAACATCCACAATACTTCTTCTTTGGCTTTGGCTGCATCAGCCAGATTGTGAATTAATAAAGGATCACCTATACTCTGCCCTACAGTCATCGCCGGATTTAAACAAGCATGGGGATCTTGAAACACCATTTGCATTTGTCGGCGAGAAGCGCGAATTTCTTGGCGTGATAGCTTGGTTAAATCTTGTCCTAAAAATTCGACTTTGCCAGATGTCGGACGAATTAGCTGTAAGATTGTCCGCGACAATGTGCTTTTACCACAACCAGATTCACCAACTAAGCCTAAAATTTCTCCGGGAAACAGTTCCAGGTTAATTCCATCTACGGCTTTGATTGTCTGACTTTCTGCTTTAAACAGTCGTTCAATCAAGTTAGGTTCTATGGTGTAGTGTTGCTGGAGTTCTGTAACTCGTAGAAGTGGTGATTGACTATCAAGTGTTGGTTGTGAAGCATCTTCTCCACTTTCATCCACAGCTTGAATATGCAAAGCGGCTTGTAAAAGCGATCGCGTATATTCATGTTGGGGATTGCCAAACACCGATGATGTCGCCCCCATTTCTACCATTTTGCCGTTATACATTACACCGATGCGGCCGCAATATTCTGCCACCATTGCCAAATCGTGAGAAATTAGCAACAGTGCCATATTTTCTTCCGCGCACAGACGGGTTAATTCTTGTAAAATCTGGGCTGAGACAGTGACATCTAAACTAGTGGTAGGTTCATCCGCCACAATTAACTTAGGATTTAGAAGGAGAGCAAGAGCGATCGCTACCCGTTGTCGCATTCCACCGCTAAACTCATGCGGATACTGATTCCACCGACTCGCCGGGATTTTCACCTTTTCCAAAGTCGCCAGTGCTTTTTCTTTCGCTTCCTTGGCTGATAGTTCTGGTGAATGTGCTTGTAAAGTTTCCAGACAATGCTTACCAATCGTCATTAATGGATCAAGGCGTGTCATCGGGTCTTGGAAAATTAATGCTACTACTTCCCCCCGAAATTTCCGCAACTGAGTTGGTGTTAACTCAAATACTGACTGTCCTTGAAAAGTTACCCGTCCCTCAATCCGGCTAGATGGAGGTAACAACCGCATTACCGCCCTTCCCAAAGTAGATTTACCGCACCCAGACTCCCCCACCAAACCCATTCTTTCCCCAGGTTGTAGCGTCAAAGATACATCATCCACCGCCCAACTGAGTTCTTCCTCGCCGCGCTGAGGATAAGCAACTCGCAAATTTTCTATACAAAATAAAGCATTACTCATATTTATTTCTTAGCCCAGAGCTACCAGCTAGAATAATTTCAAATTTTAGCTAGTGTATCAAATTCCCCAAACTTCCTGTTCTAATTCCAAGAAACCCCAAACCAAAAAGGCGCTCCCTTCACGGGGAGCGCCTTTGATTAACTATTTATTGCTTCTATCTCAGAAGATTAGCCATTGATAGCAGGAGCAGAGATAGCAACAGGAGCTTGCTCACCAGCAGCCAAGTCTAAGGGGAAGTTGTGAGCATTGCGCTCGTGCATCACTTCC
>NZ_JACJRY010000048.1:0-44459 GCF_014697485.1 Anabaena sp. FACHB-83
ATCTTTTTTACGCAATTTTGCTCCAACTACAACAGAAATGGTTGATAAACTAATCTCAGTTGCACTCGACTTAATAAATCCTCAACATTTAAGAAACTGGTTTGCTAGTTGCTGCTACTGTACCTCATAACAGCCGTAGGTGCTGTATTGCAATTTCAACTAATCCCTATTAGGGATTGAAACACACTTTTATCTGTTTTATACAGCACAGCAATAAAATTGCAATTTCAACTAATCCCTATTAGGGATTGAAACAAAATGTACTAGACGCGATCGCTATTCAAAGAGGGATTGCAATTTCAACTAATCCCTATTAGGGATTGAAACATAAACCTTGAGAGCCATGAACTACTGAATGGACATTGCAATTTCAACTAATCCCTATTAGGGATTGAAACTACAGGGTATACCTGGTAGAGATGGTAGACCGGGAATTGCAATTTCAACTAATCCCTATTAGGGATTGAAACCAGGTAGTTACAATTTCGATAAAGCTAAAAATATTACAGAATTGCAATTTCAACTAATCCCTATTAGGGATTGAAACTTACCATTAGGAACTTCGCCATCTGCACTTTCTGTCATTGCAATTTCAACTAATCCCTATTAGGGATTGAAATATTAACCTATATAATCCACTGATTAATCTTGGAATTGCAATTTCAACTAATCCCTAAAACTGCTCATTCTTACCTAACAGGACTTACGTAATACCAGTTCTGCATGAAGATGCACAGAATCTTAAGAAACGAACCGCCAAGAGCGCCAAGAGCGCCAAGAATCTAGAGTTTCATTTAGTGCAGCTTCATATTAAATTGGTAAGCTAATCAGCATTTAAGCTGCACTATTGAAATTGTACATAAATGACTTAAACTCTCTCCTCTGCCCCTCTGCTCCCCTGCGGTCTAAACTGCAAACTAAGTGCTTAATAGCTTATAAGTGTCACGATTGGTAGTTGGTGCGTGACGCTATAAATTTGATGACTACGTTTAAATCTTCTCGTTGCGTCACACACCCTACAGAAAAAATATGCCAGTTACTTCTTACTCCTTATTTCGCTTGCGCCTCAAGTTGTCTCACCACGGTTAACGCCGAGTAACTCACGCCAGCCGTACCTTCGCCGGGGTGGGTAGAGTCGCCGACTAACCAGAGAGAATTTATCGGTGTGCGGTTGGCAAAACCAAAGGGGCCAAAGGTGGGTATTCTTTGCCCAATGCCCCCAACTATACCGCGATCGCGTCCAGTGTAATGAGCAAAGGTGCGGGGTGTGGCGGCTTCTTGGTAAATGATGGTTTCTGGTTTGAGGTAAAAATATTGATTGAGGCGAGCGATCGCATCTGCGGTATATTTTTGTTTCAATGCTTGATAATCTGGAGTTTGCCACCATTGCTGATAATCCACAAAAGATGACGCAATAATTGTGGCTTTACCTTCTGGGGCGCGACCATCACCAGGATGACTCACAGACACAAACAAGGAATTATTCTCGCCAATGGGGCCATTGGCATCGTATAAAAACTGTAAATGGGGCGGACAACCTACAGGAATCGCACTCGCATCCACACCCAAGTACACCACAAAAGCCCCTGATGGTGGCGGTAGTTTTTCGACTCGCTGTTTGTAACCGGATGGTACTTTGTCCCCCAAAAGCTGCACTAAGTTTTGGACAGTCACGTTAGCTACTACATGGTCGGCTGGTTCTGTCCAAACTTCGCCTGTTTTTTGGTTGCGGATAACAACAGCAGTGGCTTGACCGTTTTCGACTTTGATGTGTTCAACAGTGTGGCGCATTAATAACCGTCCGCCATCTCTTTCTAGGGCAGTCACTAAGCGATCGCTCAACACCTGCATACTACCTTGGAGATGGTACAATCCCTGGGGCAGTTGGGAAACGCTCAACGCCGTGGCTGCATATAGTAAGGCTGTTTCTTCAGCGTTTACCTGAGAATACAACTTTAATTGCATATCTAAAAAAGTTCTCAAACGCTGGTCATTACCCAAACCGCATAGTCTTAACGCATCACCTACGGTGAACAATGTAAACGGCGCAGTGATAAATGTACTCGGACGCACCGCCTGAATTAATTGCCACAAATCCCACAAATTACGCGGCGGTAACACCGGGTCACGTCCTTGAAATTCCCAACTCGCAGCAAATAAAGTTGCCATTAACTGCCAAAAAGGTTCACTTCCAGGAAACTGCCGTTGTCTTTCCTCACGCCATTTATCTTGGTCGCGCCAAACATTAATCGGAGTGGTTTCTCCTGGTAAATAAACTGCACAAGCCGGGTCACAAGGGGTAGCCTCTGGTAAATCAATTTCTAGTTCCGCAAAAATGCGCTGGTGAATCCCACCCGGTTCCAAACCTGCCACTTGGGTTGCACCCACATCAAAAGTGAACCCTTGACGTTTAAATGTCGAAGCACAACCCCCCGGTACAATGGCTTGGTCAAGGACTAAAACGCTGTAGCCACGATGGGCTAATAACGCCGCCGCCGTCAGTCCGCCAATTCCCGCACCAATCACGACTACACGGGGTTGATTTTGGTTAACAACAATATGTGACATTAAGATTAGCTTTACAAAAATTAATATTACTACTCATAATTTTACAAGCTAATCGAGGCGAGTTGGGGCGATCGCCCAAGAACAGACATCAGAATGATTGCTGTATTTGTATATTTATTTTTCGGATTTACTACTGTTATTAACCTTGTACCAAGAATTTTTCAGGAGGCTGAGTAAATTTAAGTATTTTTTCTCCTGACACTATACAGCTAAGTATGCTTTCTTACTGGTAAAACCTACTCTGAATATTAACGTAGTAATTAGCCTGGGAAGGTGTTTACTGAGTTTTGACTACGCGGTAATCGAGCGAAGCGATGCACTGAGCTTGTCGAAGTGTCGAGATTACCGCGCAGTCGAAGAGCAGGCTTTGTTTGTCTACCACCAAACTTCCAGTCTGAGAGCTTTGAGAAAAAAATACAAGATATAGTCACATGAAATATATCAATCGTCACGTTAACAAAATTGAGCTTATTGTCGAGGTGTTTTTTTTAGTAATCTTATTTCTACTGGGATATTGGCTGGATTATAAATATGCTGCTTCTTTATTTTGGCAATATTACGTATTTATGGATGTTTTAGCCCTCATTTTACTTTTGCCAGTGTACTTACCATCTCGGCGGAAACAAGAATTGTGGCTGTTTATCGGGTTCAATCTCAGCCTCTTTGCTTTGTACTTTGTAGCTCTCTCGCCTGTAAAGCCCTTCACCCAGTTTTATCTCGATATTAAACATGGGATGACAATTCCAGAAGTGCAAAGCAGATTGAACCAACGTTTTCCCAAAGGTGGAAGATTTTATCAGCCACAAGGGGACTTCATGGGTGGGAATGATGATGTGTGGGAAAATATTGGCCCAGTTGTATATAACCAGCATCTAAACTACATTCTTGACCCAAACAATGGTGATTACAATGCGGAGGTGGTAAATATTTATTTCAAAAATGGCAAAGTAGTAAAAGTTGAGTATTCGGGCGATTAAGAATAACTCTTACACCCAGCCTCACAAAATCTTTGTGTGTTCAGTCTGTTTCAGATGCAACAATCAAAGATATTTTGGAGTGACGGATAAGATAAAGAAGTAAGAACCCTGTTCACTCACCACTACTCATGACCTCAACTCTATTAAAGTCTTCTCGTCTCAATTCCCCAACAATACACCGTTTGCCTAATGGCTTGACAATCATTGCCGAACAAATGCCCATTGATGTTGTCAACCTCAACCTCTGGATTAAAGTTGGTTCGGCTGTAGAATCTGATGCGATTAACGGGATGGCTCACTTTTTAGAACACATGATTTTTAAAGGAACTGAGCGATTAGCCAGTGGAGAGTTTGAGCGTCGAATTGAAGAACGGGGTGCTGTGACTAATGCTGCTACCAGCCAAGATTATACTCATTACTATATAACTACTGCGCCCCAAGATTTTGCTGAATTGGCTCCACTGCAAATCGATGTTGTATTTAATCCGAGTATTCCTGATGATGCCTTTGAACGTGAGCGTGCTGTTGTTTTAGAAGAAATCCGCCGTTCTGAAGATAATCCCCACCGCCGGACTTTTCGCCGTGCAATGGAAATGGCATTTGATACTTTACCCTATCGCCGTCCCGTGTTGGGGCCAGAATCGGTCATATCTGGGCTAGAACCTCAACAAATGCGGGATTTTCATGCTCAATGGTATCAACCGCCAATGATTACGGCTGTAGCTGTGGGCAATTTACCTGTAGAACAATTAATTGCTAATGTTGCGGAAGGATTTACCCAGGTTGGTAAAACTCAGCACTCAGCACTCAGTACTCAGCACTTACTCATCAACAGCGAATCAGCGTTTACCGAAATTGTGCGGCGAGAATTTGTCGATAAAAGTCTTCAGCAAGCGCGGTTAGTCATGGTGTGGCGGGTTCCTGGATTAGCACAGTTAAATCAGACTTATGCTTTAGATGTGTTAGCGGGAGTTTTAGCACATGGTAGGACATCAAGATTAGTTAGAGATTTGCGGGAAGAACGCGGATTAGTTTCTTCGATCGCAGTTAGTAATATGAGCAATTTATTACAAGGTACATTTTATATTTCTGCTAAATGTGCAGTTGAAAACATCGCCGCCGTTGAAGATGCGATCGCCCAACACATTCGCCGACTACAAACAGAACTAGTCACAGACAAAGAAATCGCCCGCATCCGCAAACGTGTCACCAACAGATTTATCTTTGGTAACGAAACCCCAAGCGATCGCAGTGGCTTATATGGTTTCTATCAATCATTAGTCGGTGATTTAGAACCAGCCTTTAACTACCCCCTGCACATTCAACAACAAGAAGCCAACGATTTACTCCTCGCCGCCAATCAATATCTCTGTCCTGATGCTTATGGTGTAGTGGTCATGAAACCGTTGTAAATTAGGGAGTGGTAAGTAGGGAGTGGTGAAATTCCCTACTCCCTACTCCCGATTCCCTACTCCCCATTAAAATGTTTTGGACTGAAATTGATGCCCATATTAGCCGAGTAACTGGCGAAAATTTTCTCACTCAAAAACGGCGTTCTGTAAGTGGTGGCTGTATTAACCAAGGTTACGCCGTTTCTAACGGTGAAATCACATACTTCGTCAAACTCAACCAAGCATCGCAAGTAGCGATGTTTGAAGCTGAAATGTTGGGTTTAAAGCAAATGTTCGCCACAAATACTATCCGTGTACCCAAGCCCATTTGTTGGGGAACATCAGGCGATTCTGGCTACATCGTTTTGGAATGGTTAGAAATAGGTGGCGGTAATACCCAATCTTGGGCAGAAATGGGGCGCAAGTTAGCCGCCATGCACCAAGCAACCAGCCAAAATGGTTTCGGTTGGGATATGAATAATACTATTGGTTCCACTCCCCAAATCAACACTTGGACAGCCGATTGGATTGATTTTTACTGTACACATCGCCTTGGTTATCAATTTCAGTTAGCCAGAAGGCGCGGAGGTAATTTTCCGAAACAAGATAAATTATTAGCCGCGATTCCCGAATTATTAGCCAATCACGAAGTACAACCATCCTTAGTACATGGCGATTTGTGGGGTGGAAATGCTGGCTGTACTGTGTCAGGTGAACCCGTCATTTTTGATCCAGCCACTTATTATGGCGATCGCGAAGTGGATATTGCGATGACAGAACTTTTTGGTGGTTTTCCCGCCGCTTTTTATCAAGGATATAACGCCGCTTTTCCCCTAGATCAAGGCTACGAACGCCGGAAAACTTTGTATAACCTTTATCACATTTTGAATCACTTCAATTTATTTGGTGGTGCTTATGGTTCCCAAGCCAACCGGATGATTGACCAAATTTTGCGATAAAGATTGGGGCAAGAATTTGGGGATGCGATCGCCAGCATAGTTGACTCATCAGCCGATTAATCTCTACACCGACCGATTCGCAAGCAATCCCCCGTTTGATCTTCTCTGGAAGCAAATCGCTGTGGCGATCGCTTTACTTTAGTATAAACACTATATTTATTTATCTTGGCAGTAATAATTGGCACATTAATATTACTGCTCGCTAAACTAACTTCCGCATTGTACAAATAAGCCGGTAATGCTATGAGTCCAATGCAAATTATCCTATACATATCAACCTCAGCAAATAATTTACGCCTACGTCATTTGGTCAGTTCCACCTTGATGAATCGGACTTTCCAAACAGATAATTGCATATTGATATTGTATCAATTGATGCAATAGTCTAGACGCAGAGACGCAATTTTTAAAATATCAGTTCCATCCTCAGATTTGTGTAGCTTACAGGATGGTCATGACTCATAAGATGGCTTCCCATTAACTTATGCAAGCCTAACTACAAAGAAACAGGACAAAAATCCGCAATCACAAAGAAATTCATTGCTGTCTTTAGAACTTGGCGATGATGTTGCGCTTATCCAGTTTGACCAAGGCTCATTTCACACTGTAAAAACTCTTGATTGTCCAGAAAAAAAGGATGACAATTTCAATTGCTCTAAAGCCTGCACCATTAACAGATGCTTTTAAGCATTCTATTTTTTCTCATCTGAGTATCCTTTTGGTGGGCTGTAGACAAATCTCTAAAAATAGCTATTTATTTAAAACCGATTATTAAGCAGATAGCATCATGTAGCATTTGTCGGTTTAGTGCAGTACAAGTTGATAGGGGAAAGAGGCTAGAGGCTAGGGACTAGAGGAATGTACCTCATTGAGATGAAAAACACTGTAATCCAAATTATACTACCGTGTAAATGTGTGTACTTATGTTTGAAGATAGACTCACAATTGTGACGATACTTATTAATTGTATGGACTTGGTATGTCTTTTGTATTGCTTTTTAGTGACGAATTTTAATAGTCAATTAATTTACTTTCTTTGATAGCTAAAGAGGGACAGTCAAGTAAATATATGAGTAATCTTTCATAATTTATTGTCAACCTCATATTGACCAATGAGAACTAATAGGATAGGCTTGGCAATCAGAGATGTTCTATCAGGAAAAATATGAACAAGAAGTTAGTACTGAATTTGCTTTCTAGCTCGGCAATCTTTACCTCCCTGATGTCTACATTGGCAGTCATTCCAGCACACGCCTCTGTGAACCTCACCCAAAAATTAATTCACACCAACGATGGACGTACTTGCATTACTAATCCCCACGGTTTGAAGGATTTTGTCTGTATTCGAGATTCCGAAAGAGATCCCAAAGCACCTCCTGCACCTACATCTATGGTGGTTTCATCCCAGCCATCTGATACCAATATTGCAGAATTGAACTTTACAGATGAAGAAAGTGATGCCGCAATTAGAATCTTTAAGTGTGACTGTCCTTATTGCATTAATTCTTTGCGACAATTACGCGGTAGTGGCAACTTAGTATACTAAGCTGAAAAACTTAAATCTTCATCAGACTTTTGGAAAACATTGTATTTAGTTTTAAGAACAATCAAGGCAATCGATTTGCTGGGTATAAATTGAATTTTTACTCAGTACAATCCAATACCAAATAACCAAAAGCTTTTGTAACCATATACTATAGGAATACGGTTTTATGCCTGAATCTATTTGTGTGGGCAGGGAGTAGGGAGTAGGAAAGAAACCTGCTCTGTACTGATTTTTTTCCCAAATCAAATATGAGTCCTATATATAAAAATTCTATTTGACTGCTGGATGTCTCTAATACCAAATCGATATGAAGAAGCATATATTGACAGGTTGCAGGTGTTCAGAACCCCGACTTTTTGAAAAAGTCGGGGTTCTATGATGTGATTTATGTGGAGGAATACTACAGCGTTTTCCGTCTTAATAAGATACATTCCTCTAGTCTCTAGCCTCTATTACCTATTAACTTGTACTGCACTAAACCGAAAAACGCCATAGTTGATGCCCGCTTGATGTACATACACGATAAAATTTGTTTATCTAGTAATCTGATAAAATCAACATTTTCGTATGCTTGCCAAGTCAACGCCTGCTGAACAAAGAACAGTTCTGCACAACGTTAGCTGGGAAACCTTTGAAGCTTTGCTAAGAGATACAGGTGAAGAGAGAGGTTCTCGGTTTGCGTATGAATGCGGTACTTTAGAAATTATGACACCACTATTTGAACATGAAAACCCTAAAAGTAATTTAGGAAACTTTATTGTTGCGTTAGCTGAAGAATTAGATATTGAAATCAGAAGTGCTGGTTCTACAACCTTGAAGCAGAAGTTAGTTAAAAAAGGCATAGAACCAGATGCTTGTTATTATATCCAAAACGAACTATTGATGCGATGTAAAGAAACTTTAGACTTAGAAACTGATCCACCACCTGATTTAGCAATAGAAGTTGATATTACTAGTAGTTCAGTTAATAAGTTTAATATTTATGCCGCATTAGGTATTACTGAACTATGGAGATATAACGGACAGAATTTAAAATTTTATCAATTATTAGAAGGGCAATATATTGAGTGTGAGTTTAGCATTGCCTTTCCAATAGTATCAGTACGTGATGTGAGCCGATTTATTGAACAAAGTAAAACTATGGGTGAAATTGCTTTACTCAAATTATTTCGTGCTTGGGTAAGAAGTCAGCTAGAGGGTTAATGAGTTGTAATTTAACATCCTGTGGTGCGGTGAGCGATCGCTATTCTTGTAAAGTAGACTCACAATCTTGACCATATCTATCCACCTCCTGCTTTTTCTTGCGATAATTCCCAAGGGGCATATTCTGGTTCGTCCAAGGGGGATAGATGACTCTCAAACGATTGGTTTTAATCATTTCGACTGTGATAGCAGTTGTATTGGCAACTTTGTCGCTAGTCAGTAGTTGGCAGAAACCACAGTTCCAAAGTCGTCTGGAACTTTATCAAATCAATATTGCGCTGCAAGCCCAAGCTTGGCAGCCAGAAGATAGCAATGGTGATAATTTTCAGGTAATTCGCCAAGCTATCCTGGAAGATCAGCCCCTAGAAAATGCCACACAGCAATATCAAGCAGCACGTAAATCTGTACAAACTAATTTAGATCAGCTTAACAGCCAACTTACACAGTTAAGTTCTCCAGCTAAACCCCTACCACAAGACACTGTTGACACTAGCGCATCTCCAGAAGTCACCAAGAAACAATTACAGCAATCTCTTTACCAACAGCAAAAATTACTCGCCGAGTTAGATTTACGTCTGGGAATTTTACAAGTACAACAAGGACAACAAGACACAGCCTTGAAAACTTGGGCGGAATTACAAAAACCAGCACTCAACAGCGATTTTGCAGATACCGCGACTATCTTGAGCGGACTCTGGAGTGATCCTCCGCGAATTTTACCCAACGCCCAGCAGCTAATTAAAAAGAATTTAGATGGTTGGTTTCGGAATACGGCTCTGATTCAGCTATACCAACTCCAGCAACGTCAAGAACCTTTAGCCGCAGTTAAAGCTGCACAGCAATCAGCCGCAGCCCAAGCAGTATTTAAACTCACCCTCATCGGCACGATCCCCGCCTTAGCCGCATTGATCGGCACAATTCTGCTGATTTTCTTATTGACACAACGCTTGCTGAAAGGAAAAGAAGCGTTATTGGCACAAAATGGTGATTTGGTTTGGACAACACCCTGGGATGGTGAAACTGTACTCCAGGTTTTTGTTGTGGGATTTTTCTTTATGGGACAAGTTTTTGTTCCCGTTTTATTATCTATACTGCCTATTCCCCGCCCGATTGTGGGTGTACGCTTACAAGCTTTTTCTGTGTTGGTTAGTTACTTGTTGGTGGCGGCGGGGGCGCTGTCGGTGATGTATTTTTCCATCAAACGGTTTTTCCCTCTGCCAAGGTTGTGGTTTAAATTCCAACTCCAAGATAGTTGGTGGCTGTGGGGCTTAGGCGGTTACTGCACCGCTTTACCTGTAGTTGTGGTGGTATCGTTGATTAATCAAAAACTCTGGCAAGGACAGGGTGGTAGTAATCCGTTATTACAACTGGCGCTAGAAAGTCAAGATTCTATCGCATTAGGAATATTTTTCTCGACAGCCGCGATCGCTGCTCCCATATTTGAAGAAATTTTATTTAGAGGCTTTTTGCTACCCTCCCTCACCCGTTATTTACCTGTGTGGGGGGCAATTTTGGCCAGTAGCTTGTTGTTTGCGATCGCTCACCTGAGCTTGTCAGAAGTTTTACCACTCACCGCCTTGGGGATCATCCTGGGAGTAGTGTACACGCGATCGCGCAATCTCCTTGCTCCCATGCTACTCCACAGCCTCTGGAATAGTGGCACACTACTGAGTCTTTTCCTCTTGGGCAGTAGTAACTAATGAAACATATTTAATACGGTTGCCGTAGCAAAAAATATCTGATTACATCTGCGTAGGTCATGATTTTTCGTAGGTGATTACTAAAGCAAGTATTCTATGAGATTTGGCTGAAATTTAATCATATTGACAGCCAAAAAATTCCAACATTACTGTCAAATAGACTACAAAACTTCTAGATAAACCTCTAGTACTATCTAGATAGTGAAAGCTATTTTTCAGATGTTGATTGCCTATCTGTGTCATATTTGGCAAGCGATATTGAATCATAGCCCTTAACCATAGGAGTGATGCAAAACAATTAAATAAGGTATTCAGTGTAACTTCAATTCACTAGTACCAAAATGGCATAATTTTCTAGTTGAGGAATACATGCCATCTGTATCGAATTTATCCCTTTACAGCTAATTTAAAATCTCATCCTTGCAGCCATATCAAAAAAGTCCGGAAATAACATTAATGGACTTGAAAGAAATGGTATGATATCGCCGTTTTTTGATGATTATGAGTATTTATCCTCGTCCAGAGAAATCATACTTACGAATCTACAAAATCACTGTTTTTGATGTCATAATCACAATTAAATACATACAGCAGATTTCAAGTAAATAAAGTACACAAATTAGTTTTCTACCTAGCTTAGAAAACTAATCTAATTCTGAATTTTGATGCTCGGATTCTGCTGTAAATCAAGTAGCTTGCTAGTTTGCAGCTACAAAATACTTGTCCCTATTACTTATATTTTGTAGTGTTTCCTTTAAAGTGTTGACATCTTTATTTAGGTAAACGTTAGGCGTATACTAACAAAAAATCAGTTTCATAAATAGTTTTTCCTAGCTGACTATTCATGTACGACTAAGAAAAAACACTGTGTTTCTTGGTGATTTCTGCATTTCTATATTGAGATTCAAAAACATTAATTACAAATTATGAATTGAACTCAACTGTTCTTCATCAAAAGAAAAATTTAGTTTTCCACTGATCTTTGAGGAGTAAGAATACTATGGCAAATCTCAACCCTACTAGTCATCCTAATAAGCAACTTTTGGCTGGTTACTGCGGGATAATTTTTGGCGGGTTTGGCGTTCATAAATTTATTTTAGGATATGCTGCTGAAGGCTTTATTATGTTGGCTATATCCATAGTTGCAGGTACTTTTACTTATGGAGTCGCCTTGATAGTGATGCAGCTGATCGGTTTGATTGAAGGCATGATTTATTTAAACAAATCCTCAGAAGAATTTGCCGATATCTATTTTGTCAATAAACAAGGCTGGTTCTAAAGCTCATATCTCACAAGAACAACAAGATACCCGACTTTCTTCAGAAAATTGGGTATCTGAAAAATGTTCATATTTTATCAATATACTGTAACTTATCTTGATATTTTAAATACAATACTTAACTATATTTAATGCTACCTTTGACTTTCTGTGCTAGACGCTCCAAGTTCCCAGCAAAGCGTAACAGAAGGTTTAATAGATAACAAATTGTATCTGTTGTAAATATGTAGAGGCTAAGTAAATAAAGTTACTATAAAATTGGAGTGTTATTTATGCTTGAGGCGTATTTCTAACCAATGTCTAATAACAGTCCTAGCGATACCAGTAGTAAAAAACTAGCAGCAGGAATTTGTGCAATCTTGTTAGGAGCTTTAGGGATTCACAAGTTTATTCTCGGTTACACAACCGAAGGCTTAATCATGTTGCTGGTTAGCATCCTCACCTGTGGTTTTGGTGGAGCAATTATGGGCATTATTGGTTTAGTAGAAGGAGTTATTTACTTAACCAAAACCGATGAGGAATTTGTTGAGGCTTACATTGTCAACAAAAAAGGCTGGTTTTAAGTTTTAATTTTGGCAGGTTTCATTTGCCGTTGTGATTTCAGAGGACATCTGTGTTGAAATTATCTTCTACTCCTCTATCGTGCCACGGTAAGCTAGTACGTTGGGGTATATTAGGGTTCTCTTATACCCCACTATTTGGTACATATTTTTACAACCAAAATTATCGTCTTGGGTTTTTAGTCTGTCCTATTAGACACTTAACAGGAATCCCTTGTCCTACCTGTGGTATGACACGTTCATTTATGGCTATTGGGCGAGGAGACTTAAACCAAGCATTTACCGAGAATTTATTTGGCCCTATTTTATTTGCTAGTTTTGTCATTGCCATAGTTCACGTTACCTTAGAATTGTTAACTAGGCAGGAAATTAAAACTTTATATTGTCAACTATTAAGACTGAAAAAGGTACAAATACTGTTTTTACTGATCGTGTTAATTTATCATACTTTCCGGCTGTATCACATCTCACAAACAGGAGAATTGTATATTGCCTTTAGTCAATCTCCTTTGGGTCAATGGCTTTTTCAGTAAGTCTTTGAATGGCTAGAGCAATTCCTCAATCATTTACAAACATCTTTCTTCCTTGTCTACCTTTTCACCCTTGTCTCTTTGGTTCATATATCAATTAGGATGGGAAAAAATAGTCTGAGTTTTACTACTATGCCAATGCTCAAACGTAAACATCTCATTTGGTTTTTCTTACTGCTATTAGGCTGTGGATATTTTAGTACCATGTCTAATTTAGAAATTAATTATTATTTAAAGAGTGTAGTTTTCCTACTACCAATGCAGTTGGCTGCAATTATTTATGTTACTTATCTAGGCTGGAAGCGCAACTGAAAGTCAAGTCATCCCAATTCGATAAGAGGCTGTATATAACCCAAGAAACTGGAAATCTGGGGCTATACAAACAAAGCCTGCGAAGGTAGAGAAATAATATGCCTATTCACATTGATTGGGCAAGCTTCGGTTATTTCTACCAGTCAATCGTCAACATAACAAAATATATAAAGAATTATTAATTTGTCATTAGTGTAACTAAATTTATTTTTGTAACACAGTCTGGGAGAGCCAGAAAAGTTAGCGAATGGACTACCATTACCAATAAAATTTGAAAGTAGGAGAAAAAGAATACAAAGATTTTTATCATTACCGAATTTCACAATTGAGAAAATCTGGTTTCCGATTATTAAAGAATGGTTATCAATATACTGTAGCGAGGAAAAAATAATTTATCTAGCAATTGATAGAACTAATTGGAAGAGAATAAATTTATTGATGGTAAGTGTAATTTGGGATAAAAGAGCATTGCCAATTTACTTTAAGTTATTACCAAAATTAGGGAATAGTAACATATCTGAGCAACAAGAGATATTATCTCAAGTGATGCCACTTTTTCAAGGATATTTGTATGGATATGGTTCATAGAATTAATGAGATTAAATCGCAATAAATGTAAGTATTATCAATAAGGTCTAAGAGCTATGAGGCTTATAGAGTGAGTCTTCTAGCTTATTTCGTCTCCCCTTCAGCATGTTTCTGTGTATGATAGTGATGACAAATGCCAATTTAGAGGTTATGTAGGCTTAATTCATGCGAATGGTCTTCAAAAAAAAGTTGAAATTATTCAACAAAAATACTGCTAAGAATCACTACGAAGGTGATAGATTTTCAGGCGAAAAATCTTCCTACTAGATGTGCTGCTAAATTTCCAACATCTAGATTATGTACATGATCATCAGCTAATAAACTAATCACCGCAGATAACCTATCACCTTCTTCCGCAATTCGTTCACAAGCTGCTAAGTTAACTGCAAAATCAAACAGCGATTTTTCACCTAACTGCTGTCTCACCTGGACAGCTAATATATCATCACTGACCAAAAATTCTTTAATTGAATCTAATAACTGATTGCCTAAAATCTCGTCATGTTCCCAGGTTTCTAGCCAATCTCCATCAACATCTTCAACATAGATATGTACAAAATCTAAACCATAAGTTAGCCAATCTTGTTGCATTTTACGGGCTGTTGCTAAAGCTTGGGCAAATTTATCTAATTGTCCTTCGTAGCTTGCAGTTTCACTTTGATTAGGCATAAAGGCTGTGATAAGCAGTTAATTGAATTAATACATCAAAAATTAGGCAAATTTCAGATATTTGCCTTCCGCAAGATAATCACTGTTATACAAAGCAACGTTGACTAACTGATTAATGAAATTTGCATCTTTAGGATTGTAACTAACAAACAAGCCTCTTTCTATCTCCCATGAGTTAAGTGTACTTTTCCAATCATGATATTTTTGGTTACTTAGTTCTTCAGATACACTCGTAATTTGAATACATAATGGTTGATTGTTGCGACTGCTAACAATTAAGTCTGTCGCCATCGAAAGGTCGGCAATATACCTCTGCCAAAAACTACCTTCACGACTCACAATATCTTGAGCTATAGATTTAATAATACCATCATCCACTTGATTAAATTCACCCGACATTAATTTTTGTTTCCAAATATAAAATTTAGTGTCAGTTGCATTAATCCACTTAGGAAAAAGATAACTATACCAATATCTTTCATTTGCTGTCATTTGGGCAAATTTAGCTTGTTGTTCTGCTTCGGAAGGTAATGATTTAATCATTAACCAAATGGTAGAGTCCGTGATTACTTCCAACAGAAATGCCAGAACCAAAGGTTTTGCCGTCAGGGAACCTAACTTAATATCTTTAACCCAACGATTAATTTCATGCAATTTTCTCGCTAGATTTTGATCTACCGAGGATGCTTCCTCGATAAGTGATTTTAACTGCTCCTTAATCTCTTTCGCTTGCAAATGATGTCCTGCTCGTGGTCAATGATACTTATTTTATTTAAAAAACTTCGTATTAACTTCATCATGCTATTAAATATTGTCGGGGTCAATACCTTGCGCTAGTAAAATCTCCCTTAACCGATTAACTTCCGCTTGGGCTTGTTGGGCGCGGGTTTCGGCTTGTTGGGCGCGGCTTTGTTCTTGTTGAGCTTTTTCTTCTGGTGTGGGTATTAACTGATTATCCGCCGTAAAGTATCTTAATTTGCCCTGATACACGCCGAGATACAGTTCTAACTGCTGACTCCAGAGTTTGCCTTCTGGGGTGGGTGTAATTGGTTGATATCTACCTTCTACTAAATGAAATCCTTGGAACTCAAGAGTAACGGGGTCAAACCAGAAGTAGTCAGGGGTGCGGAAGGTGTCTTGATAAATTTGTTTTTTCAAGCCTCTGTCTACTGCGGCTGTGGAATCTGACAAAATTTCGACAATCACATTAGGATATTTGCCGTCTTCATGCCAGACTATCCAACTATTACGGTCTCTTTTTTCTGTACCTAACACCACGAAAAAATCTGGGCCGCGAAATTCTTCTGATTTTTTTTGCCTGGGGCTGTAGTAAATTGTCAAGTTACCAGAAGCATAGAAATCTTGTCTTTCTTGCCACCATAACTTTAATGTGCGAATTAGCAGTTCAATTTGGTCGCGGTGTAAATCACTTTCCAATGGTGGTTCGTCACTTAGTAAATCACTAGGCGGAAATGGTATACCATCTGCTGTGATTTCACTCTTGATCCTGTCTACAATGGCAGGTTCAGACATAAGCGGCTCTCAATATCTACGTTTATTATTTCTGAAGATTTACTAACTGACAGATGCCTTTAAGAACTTGTAATAACTCGATCGCATCGGGGGATTCATTAAGATTTAATAATGGCATAAGTTGATAAGTAGGCTGTTGGGCGCGGGTTAAATGAACAAATTGATAAAGCTGTCCGTTGGTAACTAAACCCCACACAGATGGTTGTTGCTCTAAACTTTTAAAGGCGTAAGTGATTAATTGCGGCAAACCCTCACCCACATGGATCGCACTATTTTTCGTTTCAATCACTAAAATCCAAAAAGGTGGTACAGCATTACTTTGAAAACTGTTGAGGGCTAAAATATCCATCCGTCCGGTAATTCTTCTGTCTTCATCTTCGACTGCGATCGCCACACTATCTTCCATTGTTAACCGAATCGGCACATCATAAAATCCAGCCAGTCGCATTAATGGCGCTAGTGTTAAAAATTTAACTAATCCTTCAGAAATTTTACCTTCACTAGAGTAACGCTCAAAGTCATTTCTGATTCGCAATAAATCCTGCTGTTCAAACTCAGAGACTGGTTCTAAACTTAAAAAGTCTGTAAATGAGCCATTTGGAAGCTTTTCGAGTTTCAGCAAGCGATGAACATCGTTGAGTGATAAGTTACTAGCTTCAAGAATTAGCGGCATGGTGTGAAGTATGAAGTGTGAAGTATGAGATTTTATACTTATTTTATTTAATGTGAAAATCCTGGATACTCAACAAAAACTAGTACAGGTCGGTGTAAATAAACAGACTATCTAGAATTGCTAAAAGGCTTGTGGTATCGTTATTCTTTCTTTTTCCTTTTGCTTTTTTCCTTTTGCCTTGTTGTACTAGCCCCTAGCCCCTCTTTTCATCCAGCTTAACGAAAATCTAAACTCTTGAGAGCCTAACTAGGCTAAGAATGGTTTTTACTAACATATAGTGATTGTGCTGATCAACTATGTCTCAACCAACTATAGAGTCAATCCTACAAGAGAAGCGTTTATTCCATCCGGCGGCGGGATTCTCGCAAAACGCCCATATTAAAAGCTTAGAAGATTATCAACAACTTTACGATAAAGCCAAGGCTGACCCGGAAAAATTTTGGGCAGATTTAGCGGAAACAGAGTTGCATTGGTTTGAAAAGTGGCACACAGTTTTAGATTGGCAACCACCGTTTGCTAAGTGGTTTGTCGGCGGTAAGATTAATATTTCTTACAACTGTTTAGATAGACATCTCACCACCTGGCGCAAGAATAAAGCGGCGTTGATTTGGGAAGGTGAACCAGGGGATTCCCGAACTTTAACTTACGCCCAACTACATCGAGAAGTGTGCCAATTTGCCAATGTATTAAAGCAGTTGGGTGTGCAGAAAGGCGATCGCGTTGGTATTTATATGCCGATGATACCGGAAGCGGCGATCGCTATGTTAGCTTGTGCGAGAATTGGCGCACCCCACAGTGTGGTATTTGGTGGTTTTAGTGCCGAAGCTTTACGCGATCGCTTGATTGATGCCCAAGCTAAATTAGTGATTACGGCTGATGGTGGTTGGCGCAAAGATGCGATCGTTCCCCTGAAAGAACAAGTCGATAAAGCTTTGGCAGATGGCGCTGTTCCTTCTGTAGAAAATGTCTTGGTAGTCAAGCGCACCGGACAAGATATTTATATGCAGTTGGGCGGACGTGACCATTGGTGGCACGATTTACAAAAAGGTGTCTCGGCTGATTGTCCGGCGGAACCAATGGACAGCGAAGATATGCTGTTTATTCTCTACACTTCTGGCAGTACAGGCAAACCCAAGGGCGTTGTGCATACCACTGCTGGTTATAACTTGTACACCCATATCACCACCAAGTGGATATTTGATTTACAAGACACAGATGTTTATTGGTGTACTGCCGATGTGGGTTGGATTACCGGACATAGTTACATTGTCTATGGGCCATTATCCAACGGTGCAACCACACTGATGTATGAAGGTGCGCCCCGTGCTTCTAATCCTGGCTGCTTCTGGGATGTGATTGAAAAATACGGCGTGAATATTTTCTACACTGCACCAACGGCGATTCGGGCGTTTATTAAGATGGGCGAACACCATCCCAAAACCCGCAACTTGTCTTCACTGCGTTTGCTGGGAACCGTCGGCGAACCAATTAACCCAGAAGCTTGGATGTGGTATCACCGCGTAATTGGTGGCGATCGCTGCCCAATTGTCGATACTTGGTGGCAAACTGAAACAGGTGGAATTATGATTACACCCCTACCAGGGGCAATTCCGACCAAACCCGGTTCCGCAACCCGTCCCTTCCCCGGAATTTTGGCAGACATCGTTGATTTAGATGGTAATTCTTTAGGCGATAACGAAGGCGGCTATTTAGCAGTGCGCCATCCTTGGCCGGGGATGATGCGGACTGTTTACGGCGATCCTGACCGCTTCCGCCGCACCTATTGGGAACATATTCCGCCCCAGGATGGCAAGTATACATACTTTGCTGGCGATGGTGCGAGACGCGATGAAGATGGTTATTTCTGGGTGATGGGACGGGTAGACGATGTGTTGAATGTTTCAGGACATCGCCTCGGCACTATGGAAATTGAATCAGCCTTAGTTTCTCACCCAGCCGTTGCTGAGGCGGCGGTAGTAGGTAAACCAGATGAACTCAAAGGTGAGGATGTTGTAGCTTTCGTTACCTTAGAAGGTACACATCAACCAAGCGAGGAACTGAGTAAAGAACTGAAAAAACACGTCGTGCAGGAGATTGGTGCGATCGCCCGTCCCGGAGAAATCCGCTTTACCGATGCTTTACCCAAAACGCGATCAGGCAAGATTATGCGGCGATTGTTGCGTAACCTCGCCGCCGGACAAGAAGTTTCTGGTGACACCTCAACTCTCGAAGACCGTAGCGTGTTAGATAAATTACGTGAAGGTGCTTAAAAAGTGCTGAGTACTGAGTAAAAAGTAGTAGCGTGTCTAGAAATGTTGCATTAAAAAACCGATTTCATCCGCGTACCCTCCGGGAAGCCGCTATCGCGTCTATATCCGCGTCCATCTGCGGTTAATTTTTCCAATCTAATGCACTATAGCGGTTCTGACTTGCTTGTAATACAGTCGGAACCCCACCCCGCATTTGCTGACGCAAACGCTCCCCTCCCCGCTTGCGGGGAGGGGTTGGGGGTGGGGTTGAAATGTACCTCATCCAACCGAGAACCGCTATATTTTAGTTTAGACACGCCATTACTCATCTGTGCTTGTCTTAAGTAATCACACAGAATTAATTACACACATTCTCTTCCTGTTGCTTGTTCCCTAATTTAATCTTGTGCAACTACTTATGTATAGAGTTCTTCCTAAACAAACTGCATCTATGTACACCCGCGATGGTGTCAGACTGGATGCAGATATTTATCGCCCTGATGCCGCAGAGAATTTTCCGGTATTATTAATGCGACAACCTTATGGTAGAGCGATCGCATCAACTGTAGTCTATGCCCATCCCAGTTGGTATGCTGCCCAAGGTTATATTGTCGTGATTCAAGATGTTCGCGGGCGCGGTACTTCGGCTGGAGAATTTAAGTTATTTGCCCATGAAATTGCTGATGGTGAAGATAGCATTTATTGGGCAGCCCATTTACCTGGAAGTAATGGCAAAGTCGGAATGTATGGTTTTTCTTATCAAGGAATGACCCAACTCTACGCCGCAGCTGCTAAACCCAGTGCTTTAAAAACAATTTGTCCGGCGATGATTGCTTATGATTTATATACAGATTGGGCTTATGAAAGTGGCGCATTCTGTTTACAAACTAATCTCGCTTGGGCAATTCAATTAGCTACAGAAACCGCGCGTCTACGCTATGATCACACAACTTATCAGGCTTTATTTACTGCGGCACGCAATTTACCGCTAAATAATCCCGAAGTTCTCCAACAACTTGCCCCGGAGTCGTTTTATCATGAATGGATAGCCCATCCCCAAGCCGATGATTATTGGGAAGAACTTTCACCCAAACGCCACTTCCAAGCTGTGGACTTGCCAATATTTCATATCGGCGGATGGTTTGATACTTATCTGCGTGGAACTCTGGGTTTTTACCAAGATATGGCAACCCGCAGCACCCAACCCCAACATTTATTAGTCGGCCCTTGGGCGCATTTGCCTTGGGGAAGAAAAGTCGGCGAAGTTGACTTTGGTGCGAAAGCCGCCAGCCCTGTAGATAGAATGCAAATTCGCTGGTTTGATCAATTTTTAAAAGATATAGATACAGGCTTATTGCGGGAGTCTTCTATTTGCCTGTTTGAAATGGGAAGTAATATTTGGCGGACTTTCCCTAGCCTAAATACAGATAACCAAAAATCTTATTTTCTGTCAACCACCGGACTCGCCAGCATCCGCGAAGACTCAGGAATACTCAGCACTCACACTTCGACTGCGCTCAGTGTACAGTATCCAGAACTCAGTACTCACGACGTTTTAGTCCACGACCCTTGGCGACCTGTACCTTCTTTAGGTGGTCATGCCGGCTTACCAGCAGGTGTATTTGAGCGATCGCATCTTGATTGTCGTTCTGATGTGTTAACCTATACCACTCAACCACTCACCGAAGACCTGCATATCCTGGGGAATGTAGTGGTAGAAATTGATTGTAATGCCGACCAGCCTAGTTATGACGTATGCGCTGTGTTATCGCAAGTCCAGCCTGATGGCAAAGTATATAATTTGACTCAAGGGTATATACATTGTCCAAAACATACTCCTGTCCCGATTAAAATTAAACTGCAAACAACTTGTGTACAAATTGCCAAAGGTAATGCTTTGCGTTTGAGTTTGAGTGCAGCTTGTTTTCCTGCTTATGCCATGAACTCTGGTAATGGTGCAGTACTGAACAGTAATGATTTACGCAATGCTCAGGTTATCACATTGACAGTACACTGTGGTGGCGATCGCAATTCTCAAATTTTCTTACCACTGGTTTAAATGAAATGTACATCAAAACTAAAAGTTTTCAAATTACTCCAAAAGAATTAGGCGCACTGTTAACTGTTGACTATTACAGACGGATGAAATTTTTTTTTATTCTCTTCGCAATTTTGCTAGTTATCAATATTGTTGTTTCCGTCTTACAAAATCGCTTTGATTGGTGGTTAATATATTTTGTCGGCTTAGGAGCGTATTTTGTCTCCTTGCCTTTGTTTTTTCAACCACGAAAGCGCAATTCTACGTTAAATTTTCAAAATCGCTACTGTGAAATTGATGAAAACTTTTTTGCAATGTTTTATGAAGATGGCAGTATTGTTAAACTTAATTACTCACACTTTATGCAAGTCATCACAAAAGCAGACTATTATTTTTTATACATGACTAAAGCTCAATTTCATTATTTACCAGTTGCTGCTTTTGAAAGTGAAAAAGATATCCATCGATTTGATTTATTTTTACAGAGCAAGCAATTAATTAAAATCTGGTAATTGCTGAAATTTTATCATTTAACTATAGGACTCATATTTGATTTGGAAAAAAATCAGTACACCCAGATCAGGTTTCTTTCCTACTCCCGACTCCCCATTCCCTATTCCCTACCTACACAAATAAATTCAGAAATAAAACCGGATTCCTATATATTTGATTTCTGGCTCGCTAAATCCATAATGATTTCAAACCGAAAGTTTTGCGCTAATTCGATTAAATACTTTTGATATCTGGGATTTTTAAGGGTAATTTCTGACATTAACTTTAAAATTAAATCATCACTACACTGAGCCGCAGCATGATGTAGTTTTTTCAGCCATTCATCAGGCATTTGGTCTAACCAATCTAATACTTCTTGGTGTATGGTATTATGGCTAATATTTGATTGTATTTCATTAATCTTAGGCTGAGTTCCTTCCTGATAGATATATTGAACATTTAAATATTGTTGAATTTTTTCCAATATTTCTGCTTCACGAAACGGCTTATTAATCAAATCATCACAACCTGCTGATAGGATAGCTGCTCTTTGCTCTTCAAAAGCATGGGCAGTTAAAGCAATAATAATCGCATTGACTGACGAAGACACTGCGGTTTCATTTGCAGTTTTAATTAACTTTGTTGCTACATAGCCATCCATCACAGGCATACGCATATCCATAAAAATTAGATGTGGTTGCCATTCTTGCCATAAGTTAATCGCCTCCTGGCCATTTGTTGCTTCACGCACTACAAAACCTCTGAGTTGTAGTAATTTAACTAATACTAAACGGTTTTCTAAAACATCATCTACAACTAAAACTCGGTACTCAGGTTGTCCTGGTGCTAAACAAAGAACTCGACACTGATTTTGACTGATTGTAAGTTGACTAGTTGCGGCGAAATCAATATCAATCTGAAAAGTAAAAGTAGTGCCAATACCTTCTTGACTAGTAACAGTGATATCTCCTCCCATCAGCTGCACATATTTACGACTGATGGCTAAACCGAGTCCCGTTCCTTGTTGAGATTTTCGTCCAATTTCAGTTTGTTCAAAGGCTTTAAATAACAAATCAATTTCTTGAGGAGAAATACCAACGCCTGTATCTTGTATCTCGAAGAGAAGCGAGTGAGAAAAAATATTTTCTGTATGTTGTTGAGATTTTTGGGCTAATTTGACACGCAAAATCACACTACCTTTAGCGGTAAATTTTATCGCATTGCCTAAAAGATTAAGTAAAACTTGCCGTAGTTTATTATCATCTGTTTGCACATACTGAGGTAGCTGTGGTGCGTATTCAAACTGTAGTTGTAAACCTTTTGATTCGGCACGCAACCGCAACATTTCTTCTAGGTTATTTAATAAGGCAATTAAATCAAAATGACTGATGTTTAATGTGGTTCTGCCGGCTTCAATTTTAGACATTTCTAAGATGTCGTTAATTAAGTTGAGCAAATGTTCGCCAGCACGATTAATAATTGCTAGGTGTTGTTGGTGTTCTGTTGACAGTTGATTGTCATAACTCATAACTTGGGTAAAGCCAAGAATTGCGTTGAGTGGTGTGCGTAATTCGTGGCTCATGTTGGCGAGAAATTCGCTTTTGGCTTTATTAGCAGCATCAGCAGTAATTACTGCTGCTTGTAATGCTTGTGATTGTCTTTGGGTTTGTGCTAGTAGTTCGGCTTGTTGCAAAGCAATGCCCAAATGATTGCCAATTTGCACAACAATATTAATTTCACCTGTTTTCCATTCTCGCGGATTAGAGTTTTGATAACTGGCGAGTAAACCCCACAATTTGCTTCCACAAAAAATTGGGACAAGAATATAAGCTTTGGCTTGAAAACGTTCTAATAAGTCTAAATAACAAGAGTCAAAATCGGCTTTGTAAATATCTGCCACACACCGAAAATTTATCTCTTGCTCATAAACACCGCCTTGATTGGCTTGCAGATAAGTATCTTGAATGGGATAAGTGGCACTTTGTAAAATCGTTTCTAGACAGCGACCATCTTCTAAAACATCGTTGGCAATGATGGGATCATGGATTTGTTCTAACATTAAAGAAACCCAACCTTCGCTCATTGATTCTGAGACAAATTCACCACTCCAGTCAGAATTAAAACGATAGACAACCACGCGATCGCAATTTAATGCTTGGCGTAATTCTTCAGTTGTCGCGGCAAAAATTGTCTGTAAATCTAAAGTTTGGCGCATTCTTTGAATGACTTGGGCAATTGCTTTTTCTCGTTCAGCACTCTCTCGTAAAGCGGCTTCTGCTAGTTTACTCTCGGTAATATCTGTAATTGTCCCTATATGTCCGGTAATTTCTCCATGTTCATCGAGTTCTGGTATGGCTTGGCAAATCACCCAAACACTTTTTCCATCAGGACGCAGACAACGATGTTCGCATGTATATAAAGATTTAGCGGCGGCGGCTTCATTCCAGGTAGCAAAAACCCGATCGCGATCATCAGGATGCAAGGACTTTGCCCAGCCAGTACCCATTGCTTCTGCTTGTGGTAAACCAGTAATTTCCGACCAACGCTGATTAAGATAGATGCAATGACCAAATTTATCTGTATGGTAGATGCCAACTGGTGAAGCATCCGCTAAGGTTTGATAGCGCAGCCGACTTTCTTGCAAAGCCAATTCTGCACGTTTGCGATCGCTAATGTCTACTACCACTGTCCCCACTCCCGAAATCCGATTGTCTTCATCGGGAATCGGAAAATAAGAAGTTAAAAAATAACTCAATATTTCTGGTTGCTTGGGTGTGGTTGTACAAATTTCTATATTGAGAATTTTTTCGCCAGTCGATAATATATGTTCGTAAAATGGCACTAATAAAGGTGCAATTTGGGGTATAACTTCGTATACAGTTTTACCAATATGTGATTCTGGGGATAATCCGTGAATATCAGCTAAAACTTGATTTACCTGTACATATCGCAATTGATTATCGAGTATTTTCATCCCCACAGGCGCACTACTAAAAAAGGCATTAAGACGCGCTTCTCGTAGTGCCAATTCTCGCTCTAAAGTTTTGCGTTCTGTAATATCTTTATGAGTACCGATCATCCGCAACGGCTGACCCCAATCATCACATTCAACAATTTTCCCGCGAGAATGAATCCATTTCCATTCATTATTACCACCGAGCATCCGATACTCAACTTCATAAACAGCACTCACCCCTTGCAGATGGGCTTTTAAAGCAGAACTGACTGCTGGTAAATCTTCTGGATGGATATATTTCTCCAGTGCTTGAGAAGTATTTGTTAGATAATGGCCTTCGTATCCCATAATGTGTTTCCATTGCCAGCCACAGTAAGCTTGATCTGTGATCAAATTCCAATCCCACAAACCCAAGTCGCTGGCTTCTAAGGCAAGTTGTAAACGTTCTTCACTTTGTCTGTGGGCCGCTTCGATCATTTTGCGCTGAATTAAACTGCCTAACTGAGTCGCCACAGCCCCAACTAACATCAGTAACCGCTTATCAATAGATACAGCAGTGCGTTTAAAGAAGACTAAAATTGCTAATACTTCACCATCAGCTAAAATTGGCACACCAAAGGCTGCTTTTAATCCTACTTGGGCTGCTTGTGGCGATCGCAAAAACTTTGGTTGCGTAGCCGCAGAAACATCTTCAATCCATTCTGGTTGTTTATTTTGCCAAATCCGCCCAGGTAGCCCCTCACCCACAACAAACTTGACTGTTTGGCTATTGAGAGAAAATTGTCCTAAGCTGGTTTCTTCGCCATACCAAACTAAACTATGTTCTAAACATTTCCCATCTTTACTCGGTAGCCATACTTCCCCAAAATCCCAGTGAATAGAATGGCAAATTAAACGCAACACCACTTTTAAAGCACTATTAACATCCACCGCGCGGGTAATAGCTTGGGATGTTAATAGTAGTAGCCGACTTTCATTTTCTGCCTGCTTCCGGTCTGTAATATCTTTCGCTGTAGCTAACACATATTTTTGACCATCAATTTCAATCATTTCCGCACTGAACAACATAGTTTTGATTTCTCTATTGGCGGTACGGAAATCAACTTCATAATTGCGTAAAGATTTAGTTTGTTGCAAAATTTGTGTCAGAAACACACTTTCTTGCGAATTAGCCCAAATCTGCAATTCTTGATCAGTGTGACCAATCACTTGGGTACGAGAATAACCAAATAGCCGACAAAAACTATCATTAACTTCGATGTAGCGAGTTTCTGGCAGTTTACACAAAATAATTGGGTCAGGAGAAGCTTTAAAGGCTGATGCTAACTTGGCTTCCGAAGCTTGACGTGCGGTTTCGGCGCGTTGACGTTCCCGCGCTTCCAATATTAAAGATGCGATATTTGCCAGGGAACGGGCAACGTTTTGGTCTTCTAATGTCCAATTTCGCAATTCTCCCACCGCTTCTAAACACAAAACTCCCACCGTTTTTCCGGCTGATCGAATCGGTATATCTAAAATCGAAATAACGTTGATTTCGGAATAAGGTTGAGCAAATTCTTGGGTTCGCGGATCAATGTGAACATTCTCCACCGCAATGATTTCTTCTTGCTGCAAAGCTTGAAAATAAATCGGATAATCTACTACAGCTAAGGTACGCCCTTCACTATGACGCTGATGACTTTGCTCAAATAAATCTAGGCAAGAAATCGCAGTTGCAGTTTGATTATATAACCAGATACTAGCTCGTTCCGTTTCCAAGCTTTTCGTAGCTGCTTCTGTAATTGCGCCAAATGCTTGTTTGATCTCACCTTGATATAATATCTGATTTTTAGCTAATTCCGTTAATACTAAGTTATGGTTACGGAGTTTAAGATTTAGCAATTTTAAAGCTTGTGCCTGAGATGTATCCTTTGTTGGTATTGATGCCAACTTTAGTTGCTGAGACTGGATGTGACGATGAATGCAATTCTGCACACGAATTAAAATTTCGGGAGCGCACAGTGGCTTGGTAATATAGTCAACAGCCCCTAATTGAAAAAATTTCTCTCTATCTTGTAAGGTTTCTATAGAACTGAGCAAAATAACCGGAATATGTCGAGTTTGTGGCTGAGTTTTGAGATACTGACAGACTGCATAACCATCCATTTCCGGCATGAGAATGTCTAGTAAAATTAAGTCAGGCAATATTTTGAGTACTGCGTCAATTGCCAGTTTACCTGAAGTTATTTTTTGTACCTGATAATTTTCGCCTTCAAGAATTTGAGTTAAAAAATTTAAATCAGTGGGCTGATCATCAACCAATAGAATTTTCATCGATTGATCATACATAAATGTCTCTTGATTTTATAATTTATTAAAAATTTCTGGGGATCAAAGGGAAAATATTTTCATAAAATTAGAATATTATTAATAAATATAACGCAGAGATATAGGAATACGGTTTGATTCCTGAATCTAGTTGTGTAGACAGGGAGTAGGGAATGGGGAGTAGGGAGTAGGAAAGAAGCCTGAACTGGGTGTACTGATTTTTTTCAGAAATCAAATATGAGTCCTATAGTAATTTGGTTTGATTGCCGAATTTACTTGTGTTCCACAGAAAACGTGAATTACGAGTTAGGCGAGATATCTTCACAAGTTCCTCATTTTTTTCGGGTTCAATGTTGATGGAATTATGGAGAATGGCAGTTTAGTCAAATCAAATGCAGTATGTCGAGTGACTGGTAGCGATAATTGCTTTGATGTAGGTTTTGACGGCGATCGCACCGCATAATTCCAAATCAACACATCAAGAGTATTGGGTAATTTCAGCACAGGAGGAAACAGATGGAAACGCAACCAACTTACCCATCACCAACACTTCTAGAAATTCCCCCTGGCTATCTCAACATTATGGGTTATGTTGATGAGTCAGAAGTTAATGGCCCTGGTTGTCGCGCTGTGATTTGGGTGCAAGGTTGTCCCCGCGCCTGTTCTGGGTGCTTTAATCCTGAGTCTTGGCCTTTTGAGATTAACCAACTGATTGCTGTTGATACCCTCGCCGAGCAAATTCTCAGTAAACCCCAAAACACAGGTGTCACCTTCTCTGGTGGCGAACCGTTTTGGCAAGCACCTGCTTTAGCCGCTTTAGCACGTAAACTAAAAGCTGCGGGCTTAAATGTGATGTCTTTTACAGGTTTTACCCTCAAACAACTCCAGTCCGACTCCGCACCTCCAGGTTCACAAGAACTATTAGCACAATTAGATATTTTAATTGATGGGCCATTTGTCGAATCTCTGGCGATTAATTCCCCCAACTCCCCAGTTTCTTCTAGTAACCAGCGAGTAAATGTCTTTAACCCTGCTTTAGCCGACCAAATTACTTGGGCTAGTGACCAAATTGAAATTCACATTCTCAAAGATGGTAGCCGCATTGTCACCGGTTATCGCGGACGACTGGAATTAACTTAAAGTAATCCCAATTCAAAAAATGTTTGCCACAGATAAAGCATTGAAGAGGAAATCGTAACCAGTTAAATAACCAGCAATAAGTAGTTAAACATAATTAATTACACAAAGTCATTGCGAATGGAGCGAAGCGAAATGAAGCAATCGCAAGGGCTGGGATTGCTTCGCTTCGCTCGCAATGACTGTAATTAATTTTGCGTGGTTACTTATAGGACTCATATTTGATTTGGGAAAAAATCAGTACACCCAGTTCAGGCTTCTTTCCTACTCCCTACTCCCCATTCCCTACTCCCTGTCTGCACAACTAGATATAGGAATCAAACCGTATTCCTATATCTCAGGTTTTTCTCAATCTTTACTTTTGAAAACAACACTGACCATATTTATTCTGCACAGTTGGTGCAGCACTTTTTACTTGATATTCAGGACAATATACTCTCAAAATATGTCTCGATAGGCTTTGGTACGTCTTGATTCTCAAACTTACTAATGTCTTGAAGAAATTTAAATATAGATGGATTTAACAGAACTACAATTGTATCTCCCTCTTGCCCATCTTCACTTAGTACATAAAATCTTTCATCACTATCTGCTTGAGACAGAATAAGATTAAATAAATTTGTACCTCATTAAACTAGGAAATTGTCTAGGAGATTTCGTGCATTTTGGGAACTGATATTGAGTGCGATCGCCTCTCAAAATTCAGCACTTTGAAGTTCTAAAAACTCACAATCATATAAATTTACCAATTGAAATCATAGTAATAATAACATCCTAGTTTTCAGTAGATTTCCAGAGATTTCAGTAATTATACGTAGGACGATCAGCCAATAAGTGGATATCTTGATGAAGTGGAAATGAGTATCGTTAATTTTCACTAGAAATTCCCCCATTGTAACCAATTGTTGAAGTATCGGACTGCAAAACATCTTCAGGACTTACAGACAAAGTTTGTCTGTTAAGAATGGGTGTAAGGGCTTGAGGTTATATAAGGGTTTTTAATACATACACCCCTATACCCCTTCACCCTTCATCAAACCCTTATCTTTCTTTTTTTTTGCGTAGCTTCAACAGATCATTTCAATCAACAACACAGGGCAATAATTATGCAAGCTGCTGAAAAACTGAGCAAAATTGTCGGCAATTCCGACGCATGGATTTTGAGTAGTGCAGAGTTTCAAGAATTAGCAACAGAACTACTCAAACAAGGTTTAGTAGCTCATTATCCATTTAACGGCAATGCAGATGATAGCAGTGGACACGGACTTCATGGAACTGTCTACGGTGCAACACTTACCAAGGATAGATTTGGGAATCCTAACAGTGCTTATCAATTTGATGGCATTGATGACTATATCGAAATCGCCCACAATGACCTGCTAAACCTTACTGATAACTTTACTATTTCCCTCTGGATTAACCAACCAGAAGATAATTCATTAAGAGGTTACAGACTAATTGACAAAACTACAGCAGGTGTCAACGATGGCTATAATTTTGATACCTACGATGGCAGTACTGGCAGAAGATTGCGTTTAACTGGCGGAAAACAAAACGTATCTGCTCACACTACTTATTCTCTCAACGAGTGGCATCACGTAGCTGTAGTTTTCTCTAAAGGTGTATCAACTTTTTATTTAGATGGTAATCTTGATGGTTCAGGACAACATCATAGTGAGGCAGTTAATACTAATTCTTTAACTTTAAAAATTGGTGCAGCCCATAACTCTCATACCGAATTTTTCAAAGGTGTGATAGATGATGTGCGGATTTATAATCGAGCATTATCTGAAAAAGATATTCAAGAACTTTATGAATTTCCAACTGCACTTAGACAGTGTGTTTTAGAATTTAATGGTCAAAATAATTATGTATCTTTACCTGCTGTAAATATTGATTATTCTCAGGGCTTTAGTGTAGAAGCATGGGTACGCTACAACAGCTTTAAATATTGGTCAAGAATTATCGATTTTGGCAATGGCGTAAGTAGCAATAATATTGTTTTTGCCAATCCAGAAACCACTAATCAACTAGCTTTAGATGTCAAAACTAGCGCCGGAGAAAGACGAATTACTAGCGCCGCAGTTCTAGAAACTGGCAAGTGGACGCACTTAGCTGCAACAATTGATCAGTCAGGATTTGCGAAACTTTACAAAAATGGTGAGTTAATTCAAAGTGGACAGCTACAACTCCCAGCAAATATTAACCGGACACAAAACTACATCGGTAGAAGTAACTGGCCGCAGGATGGTTACTTTGATGGTCAAATTTCAGAAGTGCGGGTTTGGAATATTGCTCGCAGCCAAGCAGAAATTCAACAGCATCTGCACAGCAGACTTGCAGGAAATGAGGACGGGTTAGTTGGCTACTGGCAGTTAAATGAATGTTCCGGTACTGTAGTAGCTGATAAGACTAGCCGTGCAAACAACGGTACAGTTAATGGTGCGATTTGGCAACAGCAAGAACTACTCATCAAACCAGCACCCGCAACTAACCTTGAACCTGAAAAAGCAGTAGAACCAGCAGTTGCACCACAGCCAGAGTCAGCCACAACTAACATTGAACCTGAAAAAAATTCTACAGATGCAGCAGTAAATCTACCAAACAATAGCAAAATCAAGCTGCAATCTTGGAAAGGTGATTACTTACACCGTCCAGACTCAGAACAGGGTGTCACCACTTGGGGAACTGGTATCGGTAATGAATGGCTGGTGGAGTCGGTCAGCGATCGCACCATCAGACTAAAATCTTGGAAAGGTGATTACTTACATCGTCCAGACTCAGAACAGGGTGTCACAACTTGGGGTACAGGTGTCGGTAATGAGTGGCTGGTGGAATCAGTCAGCGATCGCACTATCAGACTAAAATCTTGGAAAGGTGATTACTTACATCGTCCAGACTCTCAACAAGGTGTCACAACTTGGGGTACAGGTATCGGTAATGAGTGGAACCTGGAAGTTATTCCGGCTGAAGATAGCAAACCGACTGCGGAACAAGTCACTCCTATTGCACCAGTAACGCCAGAACCACAACCAGAAACCAATAATCTTCCAGTTGCGGAACCAGTCACACCACCACCACCGCCAGAAGCCAATAATCTTCCAGTTGCGGAACCAGTCACACCACCACCACCGCCAGAAGTCAATAATCTTCCTGTGGCGGAACAAGTTATACCTGTAGAACCAGTTACACCACCACCACCGCCAGAAACCAATAATCTTCCTGTAGCGGAACCAGTCATACCACCACCACCGCCAGAAACTAATAATCTTCCTGTAGCGGAACAAGTCATACCTGTTCAACCAATCACACCACCATCACCGCCAGAAACCAATAATCTTCCTGTAGCGGAACAAATCAAACCTGTTCAACCAGTGACACCACCATCACCGCCAGAAACTAATAATCTTCCAGTTGCAGAACAAGTTAAACCTGTTATTCCAATCACACCACCACCAAGACCAGACGCAAATAATACCAGAGCTAACAACAATCAGCGTCAAACCCAAACTAAGACTAGATATGATAAAACCGACCTAATTGTTTATTTGTTTTTGATTGTGCTGATTTTACTGATAGCTTGGCAGCTATTTAAGCCGAATTAAGCACAGAACTAAAATAGTAAAAATGAAGAGCGATCGCCGTGATGATGCGATCGCTCTTCATTTTATCTCTATCACCTGTCACCTATCACCTGCTATATATGATGATGTATGGCGATCGTCATCTGCTTTTTTCCCATCCCGTCGCCAAAAAAAGCCCCCATTGTGGCACTCTGAGAGACAGGATTGTTTAGTCTGAATATTTTTAGCTACAAAAATTTACTGAATGAGTTATGCAAACTCTGCCTACACCTACAAGCTCAAACACCACATCTAGTCAACCCACCTTTGATACTACAATCAAACGGCGTAAAACTCGGCCAGTCAAAGTAGGCAATGTCACCATCGGCGGCGGACACCCTGTGGTGGTGCAGTCAATGATTAACGAAGACACTCTGGATATTGATGGTTCTGTCGCCGCAATTCGTCGCTTGCACGAAGTCGGCTGCGAAATCGTTCGTGTCACAGTGCCTAGCCTCGCTCACGCTGTAGCATTGGCAGAAATTAAGCAAAAAATCATTACAACTTACCAAGATGTACCCATTGTGGCTGATGTACATCATAATGGTATGAAAATTGCTTTAGAAGTTGCCAAACACATCGAGAAAGTACGGATTAACCCTGGATTGTATGTGTTTGAAAAACCAAACGCCAACCGTACCGAATATACTCAATCCGAATTTGAGGAAATTGGCGATAAAATCCGCGAAACTCTAGAACCTCTAGTAGTTTCCTTGCGCGACCAAGGCAAAGCGATGCGGATTGGGGTAAATCATGGTTCCCTAGCGGAAAGAATGCTATTTACCTACGGTGATACTCCAGAAGGAATGGTGGAATCGGCTTTAGAATTCATTCGCATTTGTGAATCATTAGATTTCCGCAACTTAGTGGTTTCCATGAAAGCCTCTCGCGTTCCCGTGATGGTAGCCGCCTATCGTCTGTTAGCCAAGCGGATGGACGAATTAGGTATGGACTATCCTTTACATTTGGGTGTCACAGAAGCAGGTGATGGTGAATACGGCAGAATCAAGTCTACGGCTGGTATTGCCACCTTACTAGCAGATGGCATTGGTGACACCATCCGCGTCTCCCTCACAGAAGCACCAGAAAACGAAATCCCTGTCTGCTATAGCATTTTGCAAGCTTTGGGACTGCGGAAAACAATGGTGGAATATGTCGCTTGTCCTTCCTGTGGACGCACCTTATTTAACTTAGAAGAAGTACTACATAAAGTCCGGGAAGCCACCAAACACTTAACAGGGTTAGATATCGCCGTGATGGGTTGTATTGTCAACGGCCCTGGCGAAATGGCAGATGCTGACTATGGTTATGTGGGCAAAACTCCTGGTTACATTTCTTTATATCGCGGGCGTGAGGAAATTAAAAAAGTTCCAGAAGACCAAGGTGTAGAAGAGTTAATCAATTTGATTAAAGCCGATGGACGTTGGGTAGATCCATAAGAAGTGTGAAGTATGAAGTATGAAGTTATGTAAAATTGTTTGGGGCTGCTTGTCTGTAAGAAGCGAAACCCATCACTACCAGGAACCATCAAAGCTCAATTTCATACTTCATCCTTCATACTTCAGACTTTATACTTCCCAAGTTCGCCGGATTGTCAAGTATTTTCATGAAATTAGAAATACATACCCGGTCTTTGCAGAATACCTGTGTTAGATTGGGCATACTGACTATTATTTTCCCTCTGACACAGCTGTCATTATGGTGATTACAAAAAGTAGGCTTGTTTTGGGTGCTACGGCAGTAACACTCTCCACAATTGCTGTTACTAGCTTGGGCATTCACTCGCGTGGTCAGGCTTTATTTAAAGCAAGTCCCAAGGAAACAGTAGATGAAGTTTGGCAAATTGTTAACCGCCAATACGTAGATGGCACTTTTAACCAAGTAGATTGGCAGGCTGTTCGTAAGGAGTACCTGAACAAGTCCTACAGTAATCAGCAAGAAGCCTATAAATCCATCCGGGAAATGCTGAAGAAACTTGGTGATCCTTACACTAGGTTTATGGACCCGGAAGAGTTCAAAAATATGCAGGTTGATACCTCTGGAGAACTCACAGGTATCGGGATTACTATCAGTCAGGATGAAAAAACCAAGCAATTGGTTGTGATTGCGCCCATTGAAGATACACCGGCATTTAAGGCGGGAATCTTAGCCAAAGATATCATCCTCAAAATTAATGATAAAAGCACTAAGGGTATGGATACAAACCAAGCTGTATCCTTAATCCGTGGCGAACCAAATACTAAAGTTACACTTACAATTCAGCGTAACGGTGCTATCAAGCAGTTCAACATCACACGCGCCAGAATTGAAATTCATCCAGTACGTTATTCGCAAAAAAAATCACCAGCAGGGAATATCGGTTACATCCGCCTGAACCAATTCAGTGCTAATGCTGGTAAAGAAATGCAAAACGCCATCAAAGATTTAGAGTCTAAGAAAGTTGCTGGCTATGTTCTCGATTTGCGTGGCAACCCTGGTGGCTTGTTATTCTCTAGTGTAGAAATTGCTCGGATGTGGCTAGATAAAGGCACAATTGTTTCTACCATTGACCGCCAAGGCGAGCAAGAGCGAGAAGTTGCCAATGGCCGCGCTCTCACCAATAAACCATTAGTAGTGTTGGTAGATAAGGGTTCTGCTAGTGCTAGTGAAATTTTATCGGGAGCTTTAAAGGACAATAAACGGGCTGTTTTGGTAGGTACTCAAACCTTTGGTAAAGGATTGGTACAGTCGGTGCGTCCCCTAGATGATGGCTCTGGATTGGCGGTGACAATTGCCAAATATCACACTCCTAGCGGTAAAGATATTAATAAGCACGGGATTGACCCCGATGTGAAAGTGGATTTGACAGATGCTCAACGGCAAGATTTATGGCTGCATGAGCGTGACAAACTAGCAACTATGGCTGATCCGCAATATGCTAAAGGCGTGGAAATTTTGGGTAAACAAATTGCTGCCAAAGGTATAACTAGGGCGGAGAAAAATAATTAGAGGGTTTTAAACATGGGATGATTTCTGACTCGTGCCAAGACGCAAAAAATCAACCTTTAAGCTTGGCTAAAATCGCAATTCATCCCGCATACTCAGCACTCAGCACTATTATTGGGGTTGGCATTTACCAGCCCTGATTAGCCCGATCCGCCGCGCGATCGCTTCTTCTTGGGAAGTAAATGTTCCCCACTTTTCTATAATCTCTGGATCATCGTCTCTAACTAAATTGCTGGGGACGATTTCGCAGTTTTGAGCTTTGCGCTTGACAATATACCAAAGTTGTGTGTTTTCCATTATTAGTTATTAATAATTTTTTCTACTGCCACATCAACATCGGGAAATGCTAGTGGCTGAATTGTACCAGTAGTTAATGTTTGTTTTGAGGTGTATTCTCCATTGAGAATTTCTCGAAATATAATGAGATTTTGCTTTTTTAAATTCACAACCCAATATTCTAAAATACCTGCTTGGGCGTAGATTTTAGTTTTTATCTCTAAATCTTTTTCTAAACTAGAGTTAGCATACTCAATCAACCAAAAAATATTTTCTGGATATGGATGATGGTGTTTATATTGCCGCCCCAAACGTTGGACAATGGCAATATCTGGTTCTGGTTCAGAGTTGTTGGGTAAGGTAATTGGTTTAGCTTCACGAATTGAGGCTCGTTCACCCAGTAACTTTGCTAGATATTCACCCGCTTCATCACTAGAATAAGCATGAGGTTCGCTTTCTGGTGAAATTTCGATAATTTCTCCTTGCAAAAGTTCAACTTGGCGATCGCTTAAAATGCCAGCCTCAATCATGCGATGATATTCGTCAATCGTCCATTTAGCTAAAATCACACTCATGACGATTGATTCCTCCCATGTCAATCATGATGTTATCTTAGCAAGAGGGTGAGAAAAGGGATTAGGGGCTAGAAAAGGTGTAGGTTGGGTGGAGGAACGGAACCCAACATTCTCAAGACTTAGGGACTAGAGAAGTTAGTAGCCATTAAATATATTGATATTTCCTATTGGATCATTCTTAAGATAGCAATCCTAAATGATTAACAAACTTCTCTCCCTTGTCTCCTGTGTCTACCTTGTCTCTTTTGTTAATTTCTCAAATATGACTGTTATATTTCTGCATAACTCATGAATACCGTAGTTACATCAGAAAAAATTCATCTTCCTGCTGGCGCTGTCCTGAAACTTTTGGGAAACTGGCAAGACTATCAAAGAATGGTATCAGTGTTAGGCGATCGCTCCATCCCTCGGATTAAATATCGACCAGGGGAGATTTTATTGATGTCACCGCTACCAGAAGATGGAAAAGATGTAAGTTTGGTGGCTGATGTTGCTAAGGTTTTTCTTGATCATTTAAACCTTAGATATGACTCATTTACACCCATCACCATGAGTTTGCCAGAGGTTAGCGGTATTGAGCCTGATTTTTGCTTTTATATTGAAAATTGGCCATCAGCAGTCGGTAAAAGCCGGATTGATTGGCAAAATGATCCGCCGCCAGATTTAGCCATTGAAATAGATGTTACTAGTTATACCGATATTAATGATTATTTAGTATATAAAGTGCCGGAAGTCTGGCTGCTGATAAATAAACAGTTGTTAATTTATAGGTTACAAGGGGAAGATTATACACTGAGTGAAAGCAGTTATTTTCCTAACATTCCAGAAATTGTACAGCAATGTTTCCGAATTGCGCGGGAAGACACGACAAGCGAAGCAATTAGATGGTTGCGGAACTTTCTTGTATCCACACAAAAATGATTCACAAAGGTAGATAATTTTTTATAGATACTTTTGAGATGCAACCACCGATGAACGCCGATGAACGCCGATATGAAAATACAGAAGATTTTAAGATTTTGGATATTCAAAATTTGGATGTAAATTATGGCGGGATTCAAGCACTGAAAAAGATTAATTTAACTATTAATAAAGGTGAGGTCGTTACTTTAATTGGTGCGAATGGTGCTGGTAAAACTACTACACTCAGAGCTATATCCAAAATAGTTAATCCTGTGCGTGGCGAAATTATTTATAGTGGACGCAATATTACCCGCCGTCAACCTCATGAAGTTGTGAAATTGGGGATTGCCCATTGTCCAGAAGGGCGGAGAGTTTTGGCAAAGCAAACTGTTTTTGATAATTTATTATTAGGTGCTTATATCCGTTCTAATCAAGCAGAAATTAAAGCTGATATTCAACGTCAATTTGAGTTATTTCCGCGATTGCTACAACGCCGCAATCAGTTAGCCGGAACTCTCAGTGGTGGTGAACAACAAATGTTGGCGATCGCAAGGGCTTTAATGAGTAGACCACAATTGTTATTGTTAGATGAGCCAAGCTTGGGTTTAGCACCAGCAATTGTCAAAGAAATCTTCGCAATTATTGAAAATTTAAGGGCGACAGGTGTAACTATTTTATTAGTTGAGCAGAACGCAAATTTAGCCTTACAAATTGCTGACCGGGGATATGTACTCGAAGCTGGTTCTATCACTTTAACAGGTGCAGCATCAGAATTAATTAGTGATGAGCGAGTGAAAAAAGCTTATTTGGGATAATAATTAATTTTTGATGATGATAGGTCAGTACCGAGGAATTAGAGATAGGTTGATGCCGAATTATTTTAAATTGTGACTGTAAAGATACTACCCCTAGATTGATTATTTTCAATGGTAATTGTGCCGCAATGTGCCTCGACTGCCATTTTACAAAAAGCTAATCCTAAGCCAATTTGCGACACATCAGGCATCCTGGTTCCTACTTCATATTTCTCAAAAATAATTTTGCGTAAATCTTCAGAAACCCCTTTGCCAGAATCAATCACTTGTAATTTCGCCCCACCTGTTGGTAAATATTCTGCACGCAAGGTAACTTGTGAGTTGGATGGGGAAAACTTAATGGCATTTGTGAATAAATTATCTAAAACGCGGCGGAACATTAAAGCATCGATTTCAATTGTGTCACCGGGGTTTGGTAATTCACTAATTAAGGTGATTTTCTTTTGAGCGGCGATCGCTTCCACATCTGATAATGCTGATTTACACAAAGAATGTAAATCTACTTGACTGTAATTGAGAACCATTTTGCCTGATTCTAGCTTCGCCATCAACAACAAGCTATCAATTAAAGATTGGAGTTGTTGTCCAGCCAGTAAAATTTGCTCGACTTTGCCTTGTTGCTGTTTTTGAGATAAGCCAGGGAATTTCAGCATTTCAGCCCCTAAAATAATACTGGCCAGGGGATTTCGCAAATCATGGACAATCATGTTTACCATGTCTTCGCGCAGTTTGAGTAATAATTGCAGGCTGTCATACTGCTGCTTAATTCGCAACATGGAATGAACTCTGGCACGTAATTCTACCCGGTTGACGGGTTTACTAATAAAGTCATCTGCACCCGTAGCCAGACATCGAGCTAAATCTTCCTTTGCCGTTAATGCTGTCACCATAATAATCGGGACTGCTTGCCACTTGGGTTGGGACTTGATGCGTTTGCAGACTTCCATCCCATCCATATCGGGCATCATCACATCCAACAAAATCAAATCAGGCTGAAAATTATCAAGACGACTTAGGGCTTGTTGACCATCAGGAGAATAGTGTAACTGGTAGTTTTCACCATCCAGCAAAGTTTCAACAACATCAAAGTTATCCGGTTCATCATCAATAACTAAAATAGTGGGTTGAGTCTTCATCGAAAAGTTTTACGATCTTCCTAAAAGTGTTTGAATGGTGGCTACCAGTTGTTTAAGTTTTACGGGTTTGGTTAAATATTCGTTAGCACCAGCAGCTAAACAAGTTTCGCGATCGCCCGGCATAGCTAAAGCTGTCAGGGCAATCATCGGGATATTCATAAACTGCTGATCACCACGGATGCGACGCATAGCCTCTAAGCCATCCATTCCCGGCATTTGAATATCCATCACAATTAAGTCTGGGCGATGAATTGTCACCAAATCAATAGCTTGTTGTCCATTGTGGGCAAATATCAAATCATAGCCTCGACTTGCCAGATAACCAGACATCGTATCAATATTTGCTGGATTATCTTCTACTAACAAAATCACTGGATTAGCTAAAGTTGCCGCAGGTGCTAAATTGAGATTCTGCTCTGCCGCAGCCGAAGAATTTCGCAGCTTGCCAATAGTAGACTGGAGTTGCTCACGGGTAATCGGTTTCACTAAATATTCAAATGCGCCCTGAGCTAGTCCTTTAAGACGCTCATCAACGACAGAAAAGATAATCACAGGAATATTTTGAGTTTGGGGATGAGTCTTGAGTTGATGAAGCACATCCCAACCCGATAGGTTAGGTAGTTGCAAATCCAAAATGACTAAGGCAGGTTGAACCCGTAGCACTTCTTCTACGGCTCCTTCCCCTTGAGGATAGGTAATGGGTTGGATTCCCATTTCCTGGAAGTAGCGAGTAATTTGATCTGCTGCTGCGACAGAATCTTCGATAATCAAAACCTGAGCATTTTCCACAGGCCAGCTATGGCTGGGTAAGGGAGCAGTAATGATTGGTGTTGTAACTATATGCTCACTGCTATGACTGGGAACGCGGACAGTAAAACAACTTCCTTCGCCAACTTTACTGCTAACTGAGACTGTTCCCCCATGCAGATTGACAATGCGCTGTACCAGTGCCAAACCTAAACCGGTGCCATTGTAGTGGCGGTTCAGGCTACTGTCAAGCTGAACGAAGGGCTGAAACAATTTACCGATTTCTTCTGGGGCAATGCCAATACCCGTATCAATCACATGAAAGTACAGATGGGCATTATTGGTGGCTGAAGTGATTTCTGTTGTTTCCTGCCGGACTTCGATGGTGACAGAACCTCCTTCTGGGGTGAATTTGACAGCGTTGCTTAGTAGGTTGATCAGTACTTGACGTAGACGGCGCTCATCTACTTGGATACTGTCGATGTTGCCATCAATACAAGTATTGAGGCGGATATTCTTTTTTAACGCCATTTGTTTGACAAAGGTGAGACTTGCATCACACAAACTTCTGACAGAAACATCACTTAATTGCAATTCCAGCTTGCCAGACTCAATTTTTGATAAGTCGAGGATGTCATTGATGAGTTCAAGTAAATGTCTACCACTGCGTTCAATGGTGGCGATCGCTTTGACTTGGCGTTCATTCAGTAAGCCAAACACACTTTCTTGCAAACCCTCTGACATCCCCAAAATCGCATTCAGTGGTGTCCGCAATTCATGGCTCATGTTTGCTAAAAATTCGTCTTTGAGTCGAGTGGCGCGAGCCAGTTCGATGTTTGTGTTCAGCAGTTGCTTATTGGTTTGTCGGAGTTCTTCTTCGGCTTGTTTGCGATCGCTAATATCAAATAAAGTGGCGCGGTTATATAAATAATTACCATCAGCATCTTTCACCGCCGTAGCGTTAATCAATACTGGCAAGATTGTGCCATCTTTACACACCATTTCATACTCTAAGTCTTTAGCCCAGCCCTGCTGTTTGAAGCGAGGATAGTTCTCCTCAAAGGCCAAGCGACTATCGGCGGTGAAAAAGTTGACTAATGGTTGACCAATCATTTCTGCACGACTGTAGCCCAACCATTGCAATTCTGTTTCGTTGACTTTAATAAACCGACCTTCTTGATCTAGGGAATGATAGCCACAAGGAGCATTATTATATAAATCTTCAACTTCATGGGCATATTTCGCCAGGGCTTCTTGGGCTTGTTTGCGATCGCTAATGTCAGTTATCCGCACTATATTCATAGTACGTCCGGCGACAGTAATTGGTTTGGCGGCAGTGTTTCCCCAAAAAATATTGCCTTTTAAGGTTACATATTCAATTTCGCGGCTCCAGACTCCTTGACACTCCATTTCTGCCATAATTGCCTGGGTTTCCTGGGCAGTGAATGGTTGGCGCTGGAGTGCCTGACCATTAATATTAATTAATTCAGTTTTGTTTGCTGCTTCAAATAGTTCTACAGCCCGACGATTACAATCTAAGGTGAGTAGAGTAGACCAATCAACTAAGAAAATTGCATCGGCTGATTCGTTAAAAATTGCTTCCCGCAAATCTCGGTTGCGAATCAGTTCTTGTTCTGCTTGTTTGTGATCGGTGATGTCAAAGTTTACGCCAATCACTCGTACAGGTTCACCTTGCGCGTCACGCTTGAGAATACCATAGCCTTTGAGGAAGCGAATTGCTCCACTGGGTTGAATGATCCGAAACTCAACATCATATTCTTGCTTACCGTCAATCGCTTGCTGGATACTTGCCAACATATAATCCCAATCTTCTGGGTACAAGAAGTTCAACCAAGCATCATAAGTACCACTAAACTCCCCTGGACTCAACCCATACAGTTCATACATTTGGTCATCCCAAATTTGTTTTGCTTCGGCAAAATCATATTCCCAAATCCCAAATTTCCCTGATTGCAGTGCTAAAGTCAGTCTTTCTGAGAGGTGATGCAGTTGTTCTTCGGTTTGTTTGCGACTGGTAATATCTGTGAGTGTGCCGATATAACCAATTACTTCTCCATTGGCGTTAGTCTCGGCTAACACATAGCAGTGAAACCACTTCACACTACCATCGGGAAGCAGATGTCTACCTTCGTTGTCAAACAGTTCGTTTGGTGCTAAATCTGCCGCAAACCATTTCTGGAGAATGCGATCGCTATCTTCTGGGTGTATAGCATCTAACCAACCAGTTCCTAATCCGGCTGATGTGGGTCTACCTGTCATTTCACTCCAGCGATCATTAATGTAGACACAATTCCCTGCGGCATCAAGTCGAAAAATAGCCACAGGGGCGGCTTTAGCTAGGGTAGCATAACGGTGTTCACTATCTTGCAGGGCTTCTTCTGCCTGACGGCGATCGCTAATATCTGTTAATGTGCCGATGTAGCCACTAACACAGCCGTTACTATCAATTTCGGGTACTCCCTGGACATAAAACCAGCTAATACTACCATCTGGGCGCAGATGTCTACCTTCACTTTCATAGTATTCTCGGAAGTCAACAGTTTCCTGATCAAATGTAAGTTCCCATTCTTGCTTTAAGCGATCGCGGTCTTCTGGGTGAATTGCTGCTAACCACCCCAGACCTAATGCAGACTGTGTTGGTCTACCAGTCATTTCGCTCCAGCGATCGTTGACATAAATACATTGACCAGCAGCATCCATGCGGAAAATCCCCACAGGCGCAGCTTCTGTTAAATGGGCATAACGACTTTCGCTTTCTTTGAGTGCTTCTTCTGCTTGTTTGCGTTCAGTGATGTCGGTAAAAGTGCCAATGTAACTAATAATATTGCCGAAAGGATTACTTTCTGCGAGGAGTTGCAAGTAAAACCAAGTGATACTGCCATCTGGATGTAAATATCTACCTTCTTGGCGAATTTGCCAAAGTCCCTGGGATAACTGCATCCACAAACAATCGCGGTCTTCGGGATGTAAACTTTCTAACCAACCCAGTGCTATCGCCTCTGATGTTGGTCTACCTGTGAGCTTGCTCCAGTAATCATTCACGTAAAGACATTGACCAGTGGTATCCAGCCGGAAAATTGCCACTGGCGCGGCTTCTGTTAAAGTTTCATAACGACGTTGGCTTTCTTTGAGGGCGGCTTCAATTTGTTTCTGCTCGGTAATGTCTTTGGCAATTCCTAAAAATCCGATGTTATTACCTTCTATATCGAGCAAGGTTTTTACTGACAAAAATACAGGGAAGCGAGTCCCATCTTTGCGAATGTAAGTCCATTCATTTTCATAGGTATTGCCATTTTGAGTGACAGTCATAAAAAATTCTGTCCCTGGGGCAATTTCTCTCCCTATTTTTGCAGAAAGCTCTACTGCTCGTTGTTGGAGTTCTTCTGGATCATGAAACACAGTCGGCTTGATTTGATTGATCACTTCATCTGCTGTGTAGCCCAACATTGTTTGAGCAGCTTTGTTAAAGGTTTGGATACCATTGCAGTTATTGAAAATAATTGCATAGTCGCTGCCATCTAAAATGGCTTGTTGCAAGCGATTGACGGCAATTAATTGAGCTTCGATTTGTTTACGTTGGGTAATGTCAACATGACAACCAATCATTCTTAGGGGATTACCTTCTTGATCCCAGGCAATGACGCGCCCAGAACAAATGACCCACACAGTAGAACCATCTTTATGTTGATATCGTAACTCACTGTGATAAGGGATTTTGCCATGACTTTGAACATGCTGCTGGAACATTTCTAGGGAACTGGCTAAATCTTCTGGAAAAATCAGCCTTTGCCATGTTTCTGGCGTGTTGGGCAATTCATGATCTGCGTAGCCAAACATTTGCTTGAAGGTGGGGCTGAGGTACTCTTGATTGTTGGGAATATCCCAGTCCCAATAACCGGCTAGACTAACTTCGAGAATTTGTTCTAGGAGATTTAATTCCATTCGCAGCATTTCTGATTGCTGCCGTTCTGCTTCTGAGTGTTTGCGTTCAGTAATGTCTGTCAACACGCCTAGCATTCTGAGCAGTTGTCCAGTCTTGTTATAGATTCCCCTACCCTTCACGGATACCCAGTGAATGCTCCTATCTTGCCAAATCACGCGGTATTCCACAGCATAATCGTTTTGGGTGGCGATCGCCTGTCTCAATTTCTGTTCCACCCATTGCCGATCTTCTGGATGTACATAACTCAACCATTCTTCTAAAGTCAATAGTAAATCATTGATACTATTGATAACTCCGTGAATAGCGTTTTGGCTGGCAACGATTTGATTAGTAATGGGATTCCACTCCCAATAGCCAATCCCCGTAAAATTTAAGGTTAGCTTGAGTTTCTCTTCACTGGCTTTTAAGGCTGATTCGGCACGTCTTCGTTCTGCTAGTTCTGTTTTTAATTGTTCATAAGCACTGGCTTGTTGAATGGCGATCGCAATTTGCACCCCTAATTGATCTAACAAGTCCAACTCTACCGCTTGCCAGTGGCGAAAATTGCTGCATTGTTGAGCAATTAATAATCCCCATAATTGCTCTTTGACTAAAATTGGGACTACGAGATAAGCTTTGACTTCAAATTGTTCTAAAAGATGTAAATGACATTTGGTTAAGCCGGCTTGATAAATATTATCGACGGCTCTTTTTGTGCCTTGGTGATAATCACGCCCTCCACCCTGTTGAAAGCAGGTATCTTGAATTTGCCTTCCTAAAGCGATTGTCCAGCCAGGTAGCACTGACTCGGCTACAATATTGCCACTCATATCCGACTCAAATTGATAAACCAGTACTCGGTCTGCCTGTAAAAATTGCCGTACTTCTGTGGCTGTGGTACTGAGAATTTCTGAGAGTTGGAGAGATTGGCGAATGCGTAAAGCGATCGTGGCAATCAGTTGTTGTTGTTCCTGAATTTGTTCTAACTTGCGAGTCAGATGTATTCGTTCTACTGCATGATGAATGGCATTGTGTAAGGCTTTGGGCGTGAAATGATTTTTCACCAAGTAATCTTGAGCGCCATATTTCATCGCGTTAACGGCGATCATTTCATCGCCAGCCCCTGTGAGCATAATCACAGCAGATTGCCGATTCTGAAGCTTTTGTCTCAACTGTTGCAAAAACTCTAGTCCATCTTCATCTGGCAATAAATAATCCAGCAAAATTACATCTGGTGTTTGTTGCTCACACCAGAGCATCGCTTGTGTTGCCGTCTCAAATTCTAAAATTTCATAAGACTGCAATCTGTCGTGCTGTAAATACTGACGATAGACATAACGATCTACAGCAGAATCATCAATTAAGAAGATAGTTAGGGCAGAGCGATCGCTCATAAGTCAAAGATACCGACGCGATAGAATTATAGGTCTTGACTAATCCAGTCCACTCTCAACAGGGAAGTAGAACAGTTGCAATACCTCTCTTATGTTTATACTTCCCAAAAAACCTCATCTTCATAATAAACTTTTGTATCCCCATCCTCATTCCGTGCTATTCACCAATCAGTTTCGCAAACATACTTAAGAACCCACGTACAGTTTTCCGTAGATAGGACTCATATCATGTCCGGTAAAAGACTGAGCATCAAAACCGCAGGGAGAAGGGGGGTGGGAGGTCTGACAGGTGTAGGTTTTTTACAAGGGTGTGAGTATTCATTCTCAGAGTCGGAAAATAAAAGAAGAAAAGCAAGTGAAAAAGAGGCTCAAATGCTAAAAAATGAGTACCTCAA
>NZ_JACJRY010000049.1:0-43837 GCF_014697485.1 Anabaena sp. FACHB-83
TCAAAATTCAAAATTAAAGAGATTAATGGGGGTTTGTACTTAAAATTAATAAAATTCAAAATCTTCCTGATTCTTCATTTTGAATTTTGAATTTTGCATTTTGAATTCAAAAAGATGATTTTTGTTTGGAAAAAATTATTCTACTCGCTTTATTCTTGCAGGGAAACGCTTCGCTAACGATTGAGAGAAAACTTAGTAATGGTACTGAAGAATGGTACAAGCAATCGCACCATCAGAAACATTTCTTGCTGATGCAACTGTTGAAAGAATCAATTTCTCAAAACTAAATAAAACCCGTATTCGCTTTAGCATCAGAATCAAAAACAGCACCATAAGTGCCGCACCAAAATGGGCAGATGTTTTGAAATCTGAAGATACTGGCACAGAATCAGACCTCATCAAAGTGACTAATTCTGAAGTAGGTTTGCGTGGCATCAAAGTATTCAAAGCTCTCAATGAAGCTGCAAGCCAACTCAGACAAGAAATCGCTTCTGTTCAGGAATGGATGACCAGCGATAACGGTGATTGGATTTGCCCGATTGATTTGGCTCCCCTGGTATGGAGTCAATTACTTAATATTAGAGATGCGATCGCGCCAGCACTTCGAGCCAAGTTAAAAGATGAGTACGAGCAAGGCTTGGAAGATTATCAGCAACGGATAGAAAACTTCATTTCGTTGAACACTTGGGAACTGCCACAAGATAGGCAAGCGGAAGTAAAAGCTAATTTGTTGAGAGCATTTCCAAGTTTGAGCGAGTTAGAGGATTGTTTGCAGGTGATTATTGGTCGTCCCGTGATCATTCCGGCTTTATCAGAACAGTTGAATGAACAACAAGCCGAGTGCTTGAACCAAATCACCCAGTTCATTCAACAGTACGACCAAAATCTAGAACAACGGCTCAAGGAAGCGGCAATTGCTGGTGGTGAACAACTCGCCGCGCAGTTACTTGAAGAGTTGGCAGATTGGGAACCAGGGCGAAAGCCAGTGCGCTTCAAACAGAAGATGCTGAAACATCTCCAGAAGGTACAGGTTTTGCTGGCGAATGCTAGTCCTGAAGCTGGCGGTAGTTTGCAATCGATGATGGAGCATCTCAATTCGATTGTGGATGATCCGGCAATTGTTGATAAGAATCTGGGTGGTGAAGGGCGATCGCAACTACAGCAAAAGATGGACGATATTCGTTCTAAATTGCTGGATGAGCAGCGCAATCTGCAACAGCTTGCGAGTTCTGACGTTGGGCTGACGGTGGCAACTGTTAGTGCGTTTAAGTTCCGTTAAATAAAAAGCGATGTTCTGAATTACCGGGACATCGCATTAAAATAAGGCATAGAAATGTAATTTCTCCTCCTGCCTCAAAAACTTGCTACCATACGCTCGTCTGATTGGTGGATAATAGTTCTGTAGGGCAATCTTTAACCACTGCATAATAAGTTAAAAGGCAAAAGTCGAAAGGTAAATATGGCGTTATTCACAGCAGAAGGTTTAAGTTATCCCCAGGCTTTAAAATTGATTGAAATCCTCAAAAAAGAAGGGATAGAATCGAACATTACAAGCGGTGGAGTTGCAGTTAAAATTTCACCTGAACAAGTCAATAAAGCTCAAAAAATTTGCGAAAAAATGGGAGCCAATTTTAACGCTGGCTATTCCACGACTGAAGAGAACACCTTGATAAAAGGTGGAGAAATTAAGAATATCGAGCGAGTAAAAAATGATAGTTCTGCGATTATCCAAGAATGGAGAGATGACGAATAATTTGTCAGCAAGAAGGAAACCATAGGCGGCAGTAACAAACTTGTCAATGCTAAGGTTTTTGAAACCTACAAATACATGCCAGTTTGTAGCCCCTTCGTATAACGTTAAACATCTGTAATGGGTTAAGGAAGTGCGTTGTACCCAACAAGTTCAATTGGCTGGACGAGAAAGAAAAATAATGGCTAAAACGGATACATGAGCGCAATGCTCATACGAAAAATTAGTCACTCCAGCCAGCAACAACTTGGGCTTTAACTGGACTGGAGAAGAATTCGAGTGTTTCAGCAGCGAACACGACCAAAACCTTTGACTGTCGAAAAAAAAATCTTGGGCGATGGTTACTGTTTCTCATTAAGCTCCAACAAGAGTACATCAATTTATACTTACCGAAACTTGCTACGCAAATGGGTGGTGAAGTGGTAGAAACGAAAACTCATGATTCTATCACTACTGTTCGCGTCGTTTTACCAACTCAAACTATACGGAGATAACAAATGTCTCATTTCTCAACTATCAAAACTCGTTTAGTCAACCGTGAGTGTCTGGTGCAAGCCTTAGAGGACTTGAAGCTCAAGCCACAAGTCTACGAAACACCACAGCCCTTGACTAGCTATTACGGTGATTCGCAAGGGCAGAGTGCAGAAATCATTGTTCCTGGCTACACCTTCCATGCCCGTGCAGACATGGGTTTTAGATGGACTGGGACTGAGTATGAAATGATCCAGGACGAGTACGAAATTATCAGGCAATTCGGAAGCAAATTCTACGCCACTCAGTTAATGCCAGCTTACGGTAAACGGATGGTACTGGCGAAAGCTGAAGAATTGCGTGAAAGATTTGGCGAATGCACAGTTGCTGAAACTACAAACGGGCAAGTGCAAACCCTACGCCTGACTTTTGCCGGACATCAGGAAATTCAACAGTTCGCACGGAGGTAATTCATGGAACGCTCAGTATTAATTCATTTCGACCTCTTGACTGGTGAAGTAAAGGTAGAAGCAGAAGGCTTTGAAGGTTTGAGTTGTCTGGAAGCGACACAGCCATTTGAAGAGGCTTTGGGGGTTGTGGGCGATCGCACCTTTAAGGATGAAGCCCAAACCCAACAACTGCGAACAACTTCAAATCACCAAACCAGATTAAGACAATAAGGAGAGAAGGGGAAAGCCACAATTACTATGCTTTCCCCCAGCGTTTATGGATTTGCCTAAAGAATACCCTTTCATCCACATCTACGCACAACAAAAAGCCCGACAGCCCGTAATTATCAAGGCGAACACGGAGGGCTTATGTGTGCTGCTTAATGCGATAGTGACGGCGATCGCCTACCCGGACAACAACGGTATAGCAGAGGTTTTCGACGGCGAAGCCGAAGGTTATCAGGTAATTGTCAAGGTGGTGAATAGCCATGACGAATTATCACCAGTACCATATAAAGATTAACAGCCATGAATCTGAATAACTTATTCAGCACACTAGATTCACAAATTCCCATCGTTGCGCTTGAGGTTTTGTCGCCTGAAGAAGCAACAATTGTGCAATGGCTCACATCTCAAGCACATGAGAAACTCGAATGCCCGACTTACTTCTGGAATTTGGGAGTGTCCACCCTGGAACAATGCCAGATTGCTAACGATGGTGGATTGGTCTTTAAACCAGTGCCGGAGTATAAACGTCCACCACAAGCAGATCCATTAATATATATCTTCCAGTTTATTGAAAGCTTCTCTGGTAGTGGCGTATTCATCCTGGGTGACGTGCATCCCTTTCTCGGCAAGAATTCTCCGCAATTGAGTTGGGAAATCCTGACACGGGTGAAGAACCTGTACCACCGACTCAAACCCACCGACAAACGCATCATCTTTCTGGGTCAAAACATCCAACTGCATGAGTCTTTGGTGCGGTTGATTCCGTTTGCAGAAGTGCCATTACCAACAGTTGAGCAAATCCAAGAACATCTTGATGCGTATTTGCAGTATTTAGGTGAGTCGGCGCAAGAGCAACAAGTCAAGTTCACCGTTGCCTTAACAACATCCGAGAAAGAATCCTTAGCTCGTGCTGCACTAGGCTTGACTCTCGAAGAAATCAGCGATTTCTTGAGACTGACGGTAAAAGAGCGTTTGAATCGCAATGGTATTACTATTGATGCCACTGTGACACCATTAGCTGTGCAGTATAAGACTCGGCTGCTCTCTCAAATGGGTATTGAGCTAGGAAAACCAGCGACAATTCCCTTTGGCGGCTTGGATTTATTGCGTGAGTGGTTGAATCGACGGCGGCGTTTGTTCACACAAGAGGCGCGGCTGCTGCATCTGCCTCAGCCTAAAGGTGTGTTGTTGGCAGGGCCTCCGGGTACAGGTAAATCTAACTGTGCGAAAAATATTGCTAACATCCTTAATCTACCACTACTACAGCTTGATATTGCGTCAATGCTGGGTTCTTTAGTTGGTGAGTCTGAGGGCAATGTTCGCCGCGCACTTAAAACGGCTCAAGCTATTGCTCCGTGCGTATTGTGGTTGGACGAGTTAGAAAAAGCTCTTTCTGGCAGTGGCGATACTTCTGGAGTTTCACAACGCATTCTCGGCAATATCCTCACTTTCATGTCGGAATCAACCAGTGGTGTATTCGTTGTGGCAACCTGCAATGACCCGTCAGCACTACCAAGTGAACTCAAACGAAAGGGCAGATTTGACGAAATTTTCTTTGTAGACCTACCAAACGTTCCTGAACGAGCGCAAATCTTAAGCATTCACTTGCAACGCTTTGGGATTGCGATTGAGGATGAATATCTAGAGGCTGTAGCTGCTAACACTGAAAAGTTTTCAGGCGCAGAACTTGAAACGCTTGCTGCTGAAGCTGCGCTGTTGGCGTTTGATGAAGGCAGACCTCAGCAGGTGACTTTGGGTGATCTGGAGGCTTGTCGGAAAACTATCACACCACTAGCGGTGCAGGATGCGGCTGCGGTCGAGCGAATGAGGGACTGGGCTAAGACTGCGCGGGCGGCTTCTAGTGCGATTGCGGATAAACCCACTCAATCGTTGAAGACTGCGAGATTTCGGAATTTGAACTAACAAAGAAGTCCCAAGTCGGAGGTCGGAAGTCGGAAGTTAAGCAATTAATACTTTCGATTTCCGGCTTCTTTTCGATGGTTTTTGAAATACTATTCATCAAGGAAATAGAAAATGTCTACTGAACTTGTAACCTACTACGGACAAACCGACCGTATTGACCAGTTTGTTGATAAGTATGGTTCATATCTAGAGCAATTGAATAGAGAAACCAAACTCTTACTTCGCATTACCTTGTCAACTTATGTTCTGATGCAACAAGAATACAGTTCTTCAGAATACCCGATGTCATCTGCATTAGAAGATGCGTTGTGCGAGTTAGTTCTTCCCGATAGTATTCCTCAAGACTTGTACGATATTTGTTCGCAACTTGAGGGACTAACTGTTGATGAAGCCGAGACAATTTTAGAGGCTCTACAACATCAAATTCGGTGGGGTAATGCGCGGTTGCTAGTAAATCAATAGTTTACCAAATGCTCCGCAGATAGCCATTGAAAACATTAAAAATCTCAAGGATTAACTCATGAGAAATCAAGGATTACATGATGCGACTGTTCAAGCTCTCACAGATAGGGGTTGTCCCACTGATTTGGCAAATTCAGCCGCAAAAATTGTTGCTAATGATGACGCAACAAAACCTGATTTGGGTAGAACACAACAAGACCAAGAGGTAATTAAGTCAGCTTTACCTTATTTGCAAAAGTAATAACTCATTTAGGTGAATATTCCCAGATAAAGTATTCACCTATTCATTAATCAGGTACTAAAAATCATGGAAACATATCTGGTCTACGTAGACGCTGATAACAACAGTAATAAATTCTGGTCAGCGAAAATTGAAGGAAACAAATTAATAGTTAAGTGGGGGAGAGTTGGCTATAATCCCCAAACTAAAACGCATAATTTCAATACTATTCAACAAGCTATCAACAAATACAATAATCTAGTTTACGAGAAAAAATCCAAAGGGTATCAAGAAAGCCAGCCGCAGATTGATTCTTGCAGCGTAGCAGATGTAAGGAGAGCGATACAAATCTTAAACACTCTCCGTCGTTATGTAGCCACCAAAAACTTTAATCCTGGTTACATTGAAGCACTCAATAATTATTTAAAACTCGTTCCCACACCTCTGGGAATGCAAATCAATCCTCACACTATTTACCGAACAGTTGAGGATGTTGATCATCAGATTCAACTGCTAAACTCTCTGCTACCTACCGAAAAGCCACAGCAAGCGAAAGAGGATTCTGGGGAGAAAGTTGTTAGTCTAAAGTCAATCAGCAAGAATTTCTGGCGGGTAAGTTAGCATAATTTGCAGTATAGAAGGAGTAAAACTATGGCAAAAATAATTGTTAGTTCTTGGGAATCAGAGGGGTATGGACATAATTCTCATAATGATGAACAAATAAATCCTCAATACCTAAAAATTCGAGAAATATGTGAACAATTAGGAATTGATATTCCAGAAATGGACACACAAATTACCTCTCTTAGCACAAGAACAGAGATTATTGCAGATGAAGTAGTATTAGATTATGTAGAACCAATTTATCGTAGTGATGCAGATGGATTTTCCCCATATCAATTAGATCCAACAGACTACATCAATCCTGAATAAATAATCATATTCCCCAGTTATGTATTTGGCTGGGGAGTATTGTTAAAAGTTTTCAAAAATAGCTACGCTAAATTTCTAAAATTCTAAAATATTGGTATGGAAATCAAAACAATTTCGGTAACATATCAAAGAAAATTCAATTTAGGCGATTATGAATCGGTAGAAATAGGCTGTTCACTCTGGGGACAAATAGACCCTGAAGAAGATGCCGAAGGCGCAATTCAGTTTTTATTTGAGCAAGCGAAGACTGCGGTTAAAGAAGCCGCAATGCCCTTGATTTCAAAATCAGTTCATCAGATGAATAAAGCAAAGATTTACAAAAAAACTGATGCTCTGAATGAGGATGATTTAGATAGTTTTTGATTCTGATTTGCTTCGCTAATAAGAAAGTGAATACATAACCGTAAACAAAAAAAGTAGCGACTATGGTAGCTTCAACACTCGAATTCGATTTTGACTCAGCACAGCACAAAGCCTACGACAAAACACCAGCAGCTAAGTCTATCCCATCACCTGCTGGTATTTGGATAGCTTACGACAACCAACAATTAGCCGGATGGTATGAAGGTAAAGAATTAGAGCATGGTAAACAATTCACAGTTCTCACCAATAAGTTAGATGAGAATGACGAAAAAATCGGCATTCCCGGAGTTATTTATCGCCAACCGCGAATGCTAGTCATCGGCAGATCACCATTGCTATTTGGCAACGACCGAAAAGTGATTGGTGTTTGGCGTAAGGATGAAGGTCTGGACAAGAACAACTACAAATTCGCCCGACGCTATATGGTAATTTTTGTAGATGCTCAAAATCAGCCTTTGCACATCGCGCCCATACAGATTACTGCCTGGGGTGTATTTCAAGTCTCATTTGACCAGCAGTTGTTAGCGTTTCGTGAGTTTTGCGAACAAACTTATGCGGAGGTGCAGCAAAAACCACACGAAGCCAAAACCTTACTCTGGCATAGTATGTGGGTGTTCTGTCCCACGTTGAAAACCGAAAAACGTGAACGAGGTGGACAAGCATCAAACGCCTGCGTCTGTAGCGGGTTTGAGAAACCAACAGCATTGGAGTGGGAAAAGCACTGTATCGGCAGACAGGCTCAAGCTCAAGAGGTTGCTGTTTTACACAATTCCATCACTGAATGGTGGAAGAAAGGGATTGCTGATAATTCCCCAAGCAATACTGCACCTGCGTCAAGCCGAAAATTAGACCGCAATTCCTTGATGATAGAGTCGCAGAAGCTAATCGAAGTTTTAGGATGGAATCAGGAACAAGGTAAAAAGTTCCTCTTAGAACATTACGGCAAGAAGGGACGGCAGTTGTTAACGGACGCAGAGTTTGTTGATTTTGTAGACAAACTACAGTCGATGATGCCTGATGACGAAGTTGGTTGTTGGGAAGATGTGCCTTATTAATCGATAACAAGTTAGCAGCCAACACTGGCTGCTGATTTTTTTTGATAGTAAACGTTTTATTTTGACTAAAGGTATTATGAACGTTGAAGAATTTGAAGAAGAATTTATCGGTTTCTACGTTGATTTTGGATATCGCGCAGACGGTATATTGCCAGAAAGTATAACCCCCAAAACTCACCTTGAATCAGAAACAGGGCTAGACAATCTGGCTGCAATTGCAAGAGAACATGCGACTTCCTGGCGCTATTTTGTTGTTCTAACATGGCGAACTTTAACTGTAGGTTCCTACCCATGTACAGAAGAACAATACCAAAATCAATTTGTCCCCGAAATGGTGATTGTAGCAGCTAAAAATTATCAACCACCCAGCAATATACGGTAAATTCTGGTGGTTAAATATTTTGAATAAACACTGTAATTCAAAAGTATTTTATTACGGCTCTGCCAAAGACTACTGAAGATTTCAAAAGATAATCGATGGACTTACTATTACAAATATCCGAAAACGAACAAGATTTAGCCTGGAAAGAAAGTCAGTGTTTCGCCACCCCAAGCACCCGCTTTCAAGCTTGCATAAATCGCCTTTCTGTGTTAGCTATTCTGCCTTGGCTAGAGGAAACTTGGAATACTACAGCCACCACACAAAACCACTGGGAACTAGTCAATGGCACAGCTATCAATATTGGTGAAGTTCGTATAGTATTGATTCCCAGCGAAGCAATTGATTTAAGCGAAATTCGAGTACCGCGAGAGTGGGTGGATATCCCCAGTTGGGTTGCTGATTACTATTTAGCTGTTCAGGTGAATAGTGATGATGGAGTGGTGAGAGTTTGGGGATATACAACTCATTTACAACTCAAGCAACGAGGTGATTACGATGAACGCGATCGCTCCTACTCCCTAGACGCAGAACAGCTAACACGAGATATTAACCTGATATCGTTGACACGCCAGTTTTGTCCAGATGCGCCAACCAAAACTGAAGTCAAAGCACTGCCAACGCTCTCCGCAGCGCAAGCGAATATTTTAGTTGAGCAGCTGTCAAAGCATCAATTCTTCCCCAGGCGTGTGCTTTCATTTGAGTCGTGGGGTGCGCTGTTGGAGAATGAGGAATGGCGTAATCAGTTAGTGCGATCGCGTAATCTTCAGGCTGTTGATTGAGGAATATGTCTATCTCAGATTTAGCTAACAAAATAGAACAGCGAGTTTATCAATTAGAAGAAAATCTAGAGTTAACATACTCGGAGATTTTCACTACTGTTTGTCAAGAAAATAATCTGAATTCTTCGACTCTTCAGGAGGCTTTGGGATGTGATTGTCCTCACGGATTGATAGGCTTTATCAAAGGGTTAAAAGAATCTGAAATTTCTGGTTATTTGAAAAAATAATTTGTCAAAGGCAGCACTTAAAGCTGCCTTATTTTTCATAGGAGGAAAAATGAAACTACTAATAATAGACACCGAAACCGCCGACGACGAAAACACCCCCTGCGAAATCGCCGCCACGCTCTATGAAGTCGGGGAAACCTCTGGAGCAGTTGCCAGCATTTCTACACTGTTGCCAGTGGAATTTAACAACGCCCAGACAATCAACAGAATTTCACCGACAATAACCCAAGCCGCACATCCTATATACAAAAGCGCACTGGCTTTTCTGCGAGAGATGGCGGCACTTGCTGACTATGCGGTTGCTTTTAATGCCGAGTTTGATTCTGATGTAGTCAATAAATTCTTCCCTAATTTGATTTCTGTTCCCTGGTTGTGTGCCATGAGGGACTTCAACTGGGGATATCACAGCATCAACTCGCACGGTGGTTACAAATTAACCGACCTTGCCCTGTGGATGGGCATCGGTATTAGCACCGTTCACCGTGCAGGTGATGATGTTCGGTTGCTGGTCGAGTGCTTGAATCGACATCAGAATCTACCAAAACTGGTGGAGGACGCGATTGCTTTGGCTCAATCCCCAATGGTGGAAATTAAAGCACTGGTTAGTTATGAAGATCGCCATCTAGCAAGTAAGGCCAAGTTTGTATGGGATGGTGAGCGCAAAATTTGGCATAAGTCAATTCGCCAGTGCTTGCTGGAGGATTTTGTGGGGACGCTTGATTTTGATGTGAGCATTGTCTAACGGCTTCGCGTAACAAACGAGAAGCATTTGAGAAACAGATGAACATCCTCAAATATCGTGATGGCTATATTGACAATCCCAGACTAGTTTACTGTGGTAGACCAAAAAAGGACGAATACTTATGCCAGCAATTACTAATTGGATTGGGCAATCCTTTTGCTTGGAAACCCACCAACAAAGCTAAATTCAAAGTCAAAAACTTAGCCGAATCTTTGTCAAAATATCGCCAAAAATAATTCAAAATTCAAAATGCAAAATTCAAAAAAAAGAATTTCTTAGTTTTTTAATTTTTAATTTTTAATTTTGAATTGGAGCGAAGCGATCGTCAGTGGCTTTGGAAGTTAATCTGTTGTTATAGAGACAGAAATTTAGACCAACTTCAGCCTTGGGAATTCCGTTATTGGCAACTGACGAAATGCTTGGCGATTGCGATCGCTTCGCATCAGGTAGATGGACTAGTTTGCTGGTGCGTAGAAATTCAAGATTATGTTCCAGTCAAAGGGACAGAACAATGCCACACACAAATACTTTATTCTGCTTGTCTGCATTTGATTGAGTCGGGTTTAGTTGATGCTAATTGGGATGCAGACGTTAATTTGAGCGGACTTTGGCAATAATCATCAGTTTAGACAGCTTCGGCTGTCTTATTTTTTTCAGGAGCAAATATGAACCATCGCCAATACCAAGCAGAATACTTCGTTGATCACAAATACCTAATCATTCGCTGCCGCCGCATTCGCCCACTCGCAAAATTCCTACACCAAACTGCGATCGCCTCCCTCGTGAGTGCCTGTTTTTTAGGGGAAAGCGATCGCGGGCTTTGCTAAAAACTTGCTGATCCAGAAACATAGAATTGCCAAAACCATCCCAGAAAGCACATCTGGTACATGGTGCTGTTTTGTAAATAACGTTGAGAAAAGAATTGACAGGACAAAAACCCCCAGTGGCAGCAGCATATTCGGAAACATTTGTATCCAAAATAACAGCGCCAGAACAGATAGGGATGTGTGTAAGCTGGGAAAGCAATTATATGGTTGGTCTACAGTGTAAATGAATGCTACAAGTTGCGAGAAAAAATCAGTAGAGATGATTGCAGGTCGAGGAACGGTCGTAGGATAGAAGATATAAAATCCATAGGCAATCAGCAAACATAAAGTAAAAGCGACGGTGATCGACTTATAGAACTGAGAAAATAAGATAAAATAAACCAATGTAATGACTATAAAAGGAATAAATAAAAGATAAGGAATTGCAAAGATAGGTAATAAAGGAATCCACCGATCAATTTCCAATTTCAGAATATGGATTTTTCCTGTTCGCTGATTGAGGAACTTATAAGGTAAAAAACTTAACCCAAGAAGCGTGATATATATTAGTTTATTCATTAGTAACCTGTTATTCTTTACTTTGATTTATAAATATTAAAATAAATTTTAAGCCGAAAGTCCCAGTAATCTCAATAATGGGGAAAGAAATGTAAACGTTGCTAGGATAATCCCTAATGTTACGTACAGACTTAAATGTCTAATAAGAATGCGATTAAGGATTCTGAGAACACCATTTTTACTTTCAAATTCGCTAACATCCTCTCCCATTTCTACTAATTGTCGAGAACCTTGTTGAAACGCATCTTCATAGTATGAAAATGCCAGAAAAATAGCAAGCAGGTCTGAAAAAGCTAGAGTATAGCCGAACCAAGTCCACAAGACACCATAAAGCGATTGGGTTTTATAGGCAATTCGATATTCAAAGGCCACCAGAACCGCTAATATTAAACACAAAACAGAATAGCTGCTAAAAATTTCAATAAAATTAATGCAAAATAGTTCAAACTGGCGATAAATTTCTTTGGTGTCAGGATTGAGGTTAGCATTTTGAAATGCTATGAGCAAATTTCCTTTAGCTTTATGAACTGCAACTAACTTTTTCACCGACGCATACAAACCAACTGTGAGCGCAGGCGCACCAAAGCAGATAATATTCACAAACGAATAGGGAAAGTACCATAGGTAAGGAAGCTGATACCTTTCAAAATACCCAACTTCCCCTCGATGCAAACGAGGTTCTGTCAGCTTATACCAATCTGGAGGCATCTGTGGTGGCGAAACCTTGGGAGGATTCGCTAGAAACTCTGGGCCATAATAAAAGTGATGCCATATCATGCAACAGATAATTGCTATGACAACGACGAGTGCAACCAATCGTATCCACTTCAGTGCTACTGACTTTCGCTGTCGTAGCTGGATAAATTCATGAGTTTCATTGGGGAATACTTGGAGCAAAGTTGTTGCAGTACCTAAAGCAATAATCAGGCTTCTTACTAACTCAAAAATTGCTCCATTTTCTCCAAATGCCCCTTTCCATACAGTGCTAGATGCTAAAGAGTAAGCTACTATTACCGCAGTGCTGCTAATCATCCACGATATCGATATGGTTATCAGAATGCGTCTGATTAAAACTGGATTTCTCTCTAAGCTATTCATTATATGATCACTCAAAAATAAGATGTTAAATAGATATTTTGTCAATACTTCAGTTGTAATAATTAAAATTACTAATTAAGTCAATTTAGGAAAGATGCGATCGCATTTATTTATGTGCCATTAGTAGCTCTTTCTCCATATTACAAATTTTAAATACTTGTCTTCACAAAATAAATCCCAATACTAAGCATTCCATATTGGTTTAATGAATTTGAAAAGGTGAATGATTGTTCCTATCCTGGTTTTAAAATCTGCATAAACGAGCAAATCAGCAAATAACTAAATTTATTAGTTACATTCTCAAATTAAAAAAGAAATGTGAGGAACTTGTGAGTAAATAAAGAATCATAATTTTTAGAAGATATTTCTTCAAGGGTTTCAATGGAGAACAATCAACATAAACCCTTGCCAAATTAAGCTTTAGAAAATACAGAGCCTTTAAAGAATTTGGGTAATCATCGGAAAATTTAATGCAGCTAGTTTCCGTCTAGTCAGCTTCCATTATAAAAGCTACCAAGGAATATTTTTGCATCTCTGCGAGAAGAAACGATTGAGTACACTAAAGCCCAAGCGATCTCACGAATTGAAAATTCGCTTTTTATTGGTAAAAAATATCAATATTGGTATCAAGTAATATTACTGTGCTACCTCACAAAATCCTCATATTTATCCATTAATTTAGCATTAGAAGCAGATTTAGCTAGTTTTTGTAATGAAAATATCTATTTTTTGTTTCCTTTAAGCTTAATGGGCAAAATTTATGCTTACACTATCAGAATCGTCCGATTGGACAGCATCATCAGATAGATTTGATATTAACTATATTGGCTTCCCTTCACAATGCCCGATTACAGTTGCAATTGATTTGATTGAATTATCTCTTAAACAACCACGGCGTTACTTTGATCCGAAGAAATTGGCTCAACTTGTAGAATCGGTAAAACAACACGGCATTTTAGAACCCGTCTTAGTTCGTCCACTTCCCCACGGTAAATATGAATTAATTGCTGGGGAAAGAAGAATTAGAGCCGCACGTACTGTAGGATTAGTGGAAGTTCCTATTATTTCCTTAGAGCTAGATGATCAGCAAGCCCTACAAATTGCTCTGATGGAGAATTTGCAACGGGAAGAACTCAATCCAGTTGAAGAAACAGAAGCCATACTAGAACTACTATCGTTATCTTTAAAAGTGAGTGCTAATGAAGTCATTTCTCTACTACACCGAGCTTTTAATGCTAAACAAAGGAATCAAAAACTGAATCAAAACGTTTTGATTCAACTTGAGCAGATTGAATTACTGTTGTCACAAATCGGAAAATTCAATACAGATAGTTTCCGTTCCAGTCGGCTTCCTTTATTGAGACTACCAGAAGAAATTCTGGTATCTCTGCGACAAGGTGAAATTGAGTACACTAAAGCTCAAGCGATCTCACGAGTTAAATCCGAACAACAGCGTGCTGACTTGCTCAAAATAGCGATCGCAGAAAATCTTTCCTTGAGCGAAATCAAGGCTAGAGTCAAAGCACTTAAATCTGAATCACAATCACACAATGTTGTCACTGAAAGGTTGAATGGAATTAATAAGCTTCTACGTCAAAAACGCAGCGCCATCAATTCTCAAAACCAACAGAAAATCAACCAGCTTTTAGATGAAGTGGAGAAATTAATTTCCGAAAATTAAGAACGCAGAGATAATGCCAGCAAATCTGCTTAACCTTACTTAATACAAGGAAATCTCAAAACCCTTGAAAAATCGACTTTTTGTGTTTTAAAGCTAGTTAACTATATATACTAATGTTTATATAGTTAACTAGCAGTAAAAAATGCTTGACTCAGATATCAAGCAAGTTAGAGACTAGAGTATGTAAGTGTTTGTACGGTTTTTTAGGTTAATCCAGATGCAGTAGCAGAAAAAAAGATTGAAATATTCTTAGCTGTTTATCACATTTTAAATGTATAGAAAAATTCTTCTTAAATTTTATAATTAGGAGGTTTATATTACTTTGATAAAATGATGAAAACAGTTCATGATTTTGTCATATCTTAATAATTGTTAATGTTTGGGTTTTGGCGAAAGTATTGACCGAAAAATAAAATTATTAGGTTAAAAACTAATCATAAAAATCAGTATAATGAAACAACATATTAGGCTAAAATTAAGGCAGAGTGTTGGGTTTAAAGAAGTAGCTTATTGGGAAAAATTTCTTGATGATAAAACTCATTCTATAACAAATATTCATCCTGATATTGATACACTATTTGCTAAATATAGCTTACCTATTTGGGTAACTAGAGAATATAAACCGGCAGGACAATTTTGGGATCAGGCAGAGTTTAATCATGGATTGAATCGAGTCTATAGATTGATTTTACAAAAAGATACTGATATTTCTCCACAATTAATCCAAGAAATCTCTGCACTACCAATAGTAGAAGAAGTGAAGCTTGGAGAAATAGTCTCAATCCCAATTCCTTCTCCAACAGCAGCAACAATGAGTGCTGAAACTGACTGGCGATCGCGCCAAGCAATTTATCTGGAAGCAGCACATCAATATACTCAAGGAGATCCAAACATTGTTGTGGCAGTTCTAGATACAGGGATAAATCTTGATCATCCAGAGTACCAAGATTCTTTATTACCAGGCTATGACTTTGTAGATATTATTGACGGCGCAGGTAAATTTGTCGGGGATTTCTTGGGTGCGGATGATGTTCCTGATGATGAAGTAGGTCACGGAACTCATGTGGCTGGAATCATTGGAGCCAAAGGCTTGGGAATGCCTGTAGGGGTTGTACCAAAATGCAAAATCTTACCTGTCCGAGTCCTCGGCGCTATGGAGAAGAACGGCAGACGGGTGGGAGCAGGCTTAGTAGACAACATTAATGCAGGGATTAAATGGGCAGTGGATCAAGGTGTCCAAGTGATTAACATGAGCTTGGGGATTCCTCATACTGGTGGTGGTTTACCTCATGAAGAAGTTGTCAATTATGCCAAAGAAAAGGGAGTGACGATTGTTGCTGCTTCCGGTAACGACGGGCAAGAACAGTTATATTATCCGGGTGCGCTACCTCATGTTATTGCGGTGGGAGCCATTGACGAAACAGGTGCGATCGCTAAATTTTCTACTTATGGCAAACAAGTGAGTTTAGTTGCACCAGGAACCAATATTTATAGTACCTATTTACATAACGAATATTCCTTCTCTACAGGTACTTCCCATGCCTCACCTTTCGTTGCGGGAGCAGTAGCATTATTGAAGTCTTACGCCTTGAAAAAGCGAGGAATAACTATATCAGACAATCAAGTAAAACACATTCTCAAGCACACATCTGACAAAATTAATACGAATTTTAAGCATCAAAAAGCCGGATTTGGCAAGCTTAATCTCATTGATGCTCTACAACTCCTCGATTACAAACTTAGTTCATAGAGGTTGATTATGACAATACTAGTCAAAGGTTCTCAAGGTTATTTAATAAAACTTTTGCAGAGTTATTTAAAAGTTCTTCGATATTATCCCGGAGAAATTGATGGTAATTATGGTAATCAGACTCAAAACGCAGTAGACTTATTTCAAACGGAGGTAAAAATAGGCCCCAAAGAAGGAGTTGATGACGATACATGGAATGCGTTGGTTAAATGCCTTGAACCAATTACAAATCAAAGTCTAGAATTTAAAGAATTTGTTAAACAAGTTGACACTGCTCAAGTAGCAATTAAAAATATTCAAGCCCAAGTTGCAGATGCCAAAAAGTTTGTGGAAGCTGCTAAAAATGAAGCTATTGCTACTCAAGAAGCAAAGAATGCTGCGGAAGCTGCTAAAAATGAAGCTGAGTTAGCTTCTGCAAGATTGCTTATTTCTGCTTCTGTGGTTAGGTTGAAAGAAACTGCAAGACAAACTCGTTTGATTTGCGATGAAGCAGTCGCAGCAAGCGAAAATATTCAAAAAATGCAAGGACAGATTGATGAAATTATTAAGACAGCTAAAGAAAATGTTACCCAAATTAGATTAAGTAGCCCTAAATCAGAAGCAGACAATGCTTATCAAGTTGTCGCTAATGCTGAAAAGAGAGTAGAAGCAGTCCAAGAAATAGTAAAAAATGCTGAAAGCTTAAAGTTAAAAATAGAAGAACAAGCAGACACAGCTTTAAAAGCCGCACAAGAGGCGGAAACTCAAGAAAAAAAAGCTGCTATCGTCAACCAAAATATTGCAGAGATACAGAATGCAGTGACAGTTCAAGAAAAAGCAGTTCAAGATGCGGAAACAACGACAAAGGAAGCTTTAAAAGCCATTCAATCTGATCAACAAACAATTTCCGATTTAAAAGCAAAAGTAGAAGAAGATGTCAAAAACTTAGGAAATAACAAAGCACCATCTCCTCTATTAGTTGAACCATCTAATTTTTCACCTCTTTGGGATTTATTTAATCATAAAGATAATCTCCCCCCAACTCCACCTCCAACAGAAACTTCTAATCAACAGCCGGATAGTTTAACAAATACTAATTCATCTACTTTGATGCGTTTGTTTGAGTTGGATAAACCCGCAAGGTAAAAAATACTTTTCACACTTGTAAAATAAACATTCATTATTGAAGCGAAGGAAAATATGCCACAAGAATCTAGTGTTGTAGCTACTGTTAATGGTGCAGGAACAAGTTCCAACATTATTCCACAAGGTTGGGCTGTAGATAATGCACTAAAGTTCAGGAGACCAATTAGCGTTGATAATTATGCAGAAACAGCTTTAAAAGCAACCGCAGAGTGGATCACGATTAAGAAGTGGGAAGAATATAAAAAAGATTTTCAGGAAAAAGCCAAAGATCCTTCAAATGAAATTGCGAAAATTGGTATTGGTACTAATGCCAGAGACACACTACCAAAAAGACTGCCAATTGAGAAAATCGATGAATTGACCAAAAAGCTTGACACAAGCGGACTCGAAGATATTCCACGATTGTTGCTATCTAATTCCGACATTTATGCCTTTACTTTACTACAAGCAGTAGATGGAGTTAGATCAGACGATACTACTGGATTAACCAATGCGGTTCTGCTACGAATCACAGATGAACCCAGAAGATACTTTCTGGCAATGTTACTTGCAGAGGTTACGAATGATTTAAAAATCAGGATCACCACCGAAGAGAAAGACCCTAACAAAAATTGGCCTCGACTTGTAGAATTGACCCTCCAGCGTGGGATTGATATCAGAGTTGAGCAGGTAAGACCAGCAGTCATGGGTCTTTTGAGTATTTTATACCGTGAGGGAAATATTCCTTATTATCTTGATCGGTACATTAGTACACGTAGTAGTGCCATTCCAGCTACTTCATTTACCCCCATAATCAAGCAGTCAATAATTGATTACCTCATCAAACTGGGGGTAGTATTTAATGCTGCAAATACAGAAGAGAATTTTCAAAAAGGAGCTTACGACGAGTATTTTCTTCTGGCTTATAATGAAGCGGTAAAAAAAAGTGCGATCGCAGATGATCCTATAGATACAGCACGCATTAAAGGCGGTGAAGTCACCTGGAACTTTACGGTCGATTCTTTTGACTCTTTTGAGAATCAGGGTGTCATTCCTGCCAATATTAAAGCAGCAGGTGTATTAGACTACATTTATAATATTGGTGAGCGGATGCGCGTCTTTGATGTAGCCAATGCGCTGGTGTTACGTTGGGCAAGTGGAATGCTTGACATCCCTGGAGGTAAGACTGCTGCTGCTCTCTATCGCTTTCATAAACTACGTAATGAACGCAATACACCCGCAGAACGTGCCATGCTTTACAAGCGGGTACTGAATAAAGGAAATGGAAAACTACTATCTAACATGGTAGTCAATGAAGCATTTCCCACGCTTTGGCATCAATTAATGGCAGAGGTAGCAGAATATATTCGTAAGTCAGAACGCAGCAAAGATGTTTGGGTATCGAAGTCGCCACTTTTTCAAGCTACCAAAAACTTGCAATATAACCTCACCGAGCATATGACTGGTATGTCTCATGTGCAGGTGACAGAAGACTATGCCCACTTACAAGAAGCTTTAGACATTTTGCGTTCTGAGGAAATCATTAATAGTTTTGGTGGACGACGTAAGAGCCTTTGGAGTGTAATTGAGCAGGTTGCAAAAGAAGACCTTAATACTATGGTCGCAACAGCTACACTGCGAACGATTGCTGTAGAGGGCAACAAAATTTTTCAATGGGTTGCTGGTTTTGAGACAGAAGGTGCTGTCAGGGAAGCTGATTTTGAGACTCTACTCAGTGCAGCAGAATCTTGGATTATTGCCCAAGCATCAATGGAAACAGGAACTAATGGCAAATTCCTACCGCAAGGATCTGCTAGTTACCACAAAACTAGTACTAAACATAGATCCCTTCCCAGGAGTCGAGATACAGTAAAACCGAAGGAAAAAGGTGGCAATAGTGATTTTGATGATTGGGATGTGTAATTTGATTCATTGTGTTCACAAAAATTGAGGAGTATTTTAATCATGTCCGATCATCAAGAACTGAAAGACCAAGCTCGTAGTAAAACCAGATCCTTACTCGCCTATTCTCAATCCTTCCGCAATCTAGAACGGGAGGAACAGATGGCGCTGTATAAAGATTTGGTGAATGCTCACTACAACGATTTAGCTGAACAAAGCGGGTTATCTACCGAAATGGCAGCCGGTGATTTAATTGACGCAGACAGACACCGCAATGAACGGATTGGGGGTGCAGGTAAAGATGCTGCCGATATCATGGGTAAACTGGTTAACAAAGTTAATTTCCCTGGATTTGTGCGGGATTTACTTGTGGGTGTTTTTGATGCTAATCAAGATGCCAATGAACGGCAAATGAGAGCATATCAACAGCTATTACGAGAAGCGACTAAATCTTTGTCTGAATTTGTTAATTCAATTGATGATAACGAGGCTTTATTTCGTTTGACTCAGATGAATAATGATTACAAATTGAGTATGGCTAAAACATCTGGTCGTGGACGACGAGGACGACGAGGAGATAACAACCAGTCAGCAGCTCAAACCCAACCTGCAACAGAGACTCCAAAACCCATTCTTGTAGATAAGGATGGTAAAGAAGTCAACATGAACGACAATGTTATTCAAGCCAAGATTCTAGATACCAAACTAGCTCTTGCTAAAGAACGTCGCACACTACTGCGGGAAACAATTTTAATGGGGGTATCTCGCTTAGTTGTAGAAAAAGGTGTAATTCGGGCGAATGTCAAATTCAGAATTGATGCCTATGAAGACACAACTAACGATGATAAAGCCAACGAAACATTAACTAATTCCGTTGGTTTCAATGCAGGTTTCAACTTTGGTTCGTTTGGTTTTGGTACGAGCTTCAATCGCACAAAAAGTCAGGTTAGCATTGCTACTTCTAATACTGAAATGGGTTCAGAATTATCGGCAGAAATGGAAGGCTTTGTAGAAATTCAATTTAAATCTGACTACTTTAAGCTGGATAACTTCAGGGAAACTTTTGATTTGGGTCAGGGACAGGTTGCTCAAGTTCCAGCAGGTGCAGCACCACAGCAACAACTACCACCTCAAGTTGCACCCCCCGCACCACCAGTAACCCCTCAATAAACAAAAGCTATGGCACTGGCAATTTTGCGATTTTTAGAAAGTGATGGGGCAAAGAGCCGATTTCAGGTCGATTTGGGGACAAATCGGTTTTACACCTATGAGATTGGCGGTGATGAGGTGCAGCAGGTTCATGGTTTAACAAAACTGCAAGACCCCATTTATACATCGCCTTTAATCGGCCCCCTACCAGAAGAAAGCCTGGGAAGAACCATCCTAGAAGTCCCCAACAATAAATTCGATCACCAGCATCGCGCTATCCAGATTACCAGCTTTCGGAATCAGCAACGGCAAGGCCCTGCTATCTCTGACATTGTTCAGGTGACGAGCATTAGCCCTGCACCTGTTACTTCGTTCAGCTTTGCAACGACTTTGGAAACAGCTATGGATAAACAATCTGTCGAAACAGTTCCCTTTCAGTATCGAGAAGTGCCACCTGTGAGTGAGGCTATGTTCTTGGGTGGAGTACTGAATGCTGTCAAGAGCGTGGCAGCACCATTATTAAATGCAGCAGCCCCAGTATTGGGTGCTGTTACCGATGCTGTCTCAGGCGCACCTGGTGCTGCCGGAGGGGGAGGAATAGCCAGTTTGCTGAGTGGGTTATTACCACAGTTGACAGGCATCATCGGCGGATTGCTGCCCCAACTTATGGGCGGAGGAGCCACTACCGCAGGAGGAACGGCAGGGGTCGATCCTGGGATGGGACAGCCAGGACAATCCCCAGACGGCGCTCAGATAGCAAATGTTCTCGCTGGGCTGCTTCACCAGGTGGGCAGTGCTGCCGCACCAGGACAAACAGGGGCTGCTCCTGCTGTGGCTCCCGTTGTTAATGCGGTCAATGCTCCCGTGGCACAACCCAGAACTCCAGTTGCGGCAAGAAGACCAGCAGCGACACCAGGGGTTCAGCCAGTGATGAGGCGTGCGCCTGTGGCAGCTCGACCAACAATGGCAAGGGCAAAGTCATTGGCAATGTCGGCTCAAAATTATTATTCTGCTCTAGGGTATGATGCAGATGCTTATGGCTTCTCCATGTCAGAAGAAGAGGAGCCAGAGGCTTATGGTTTCTCTATGTCATCAGAGTACGCCAATTCCCTGTCAGCCGAGTATGCGGAATCGATGTTTATTCCAGCAATAGCAGGAATATTATCTGCCGTTGGGCCACAATTACTGAAACTTGCTCCAAGTTTGCTTTCGATGTTCGGCCCCCAACTGGGCAACTTGTTTGGTTCATTACTCAATCCACAGAAGGCGACATCTGGGCAGATGAGTACGATGTTGGGTTTGGATGAGCATGAAGATGGGGAAGATCAGGCGGTATTGATGGCGTTGAGTCTGGCTTTGGCAGCTTCTGCTACCCCAGATTTGGTCTATCAGCGAGTCGGTGCAGTGACGCTGGGGTTTGCTGATGTTACTCTGGTGATGATGCGCGGGAAGTCGCGTTTCCTCTATCGCCATGACCAGGATATTTCTTTTCCGCTCAAGTTGGAAACACCCCAGCCTGTGAGAAAAGCCCGGTTGCAACTGCTGGTGAAACATCCCAAGACGTTAAAGATAGTAATTGAGCAAAACTATCGGATTGAAAGTGCTAGTTCTGGTGTGGTGAGTGTAGTTCCCAGAATCAGTAAAGAACAACTGAAAAAACTCGCTCCCAATCATGAGTATTTGGTTTGTGTCACTTTAGTTTGGCAGGGGAGATCGAAGAAAACCAAACAGGTCAAACGGTTGGGTACGAGTACCATGCAACTAATTACATTAGTGGGCGAATACTTGTTTGACCGGGTTGAAGGCACAGGTCAAACCGTACCGCTCAATGATGTAGAACGCTTCCGTCCTTACTGGCACAAGGTTTGGCAGGGTGATTTCACCGATGATGTGCGGCGGATGAATTTTGAATGCAAATACTATTACGTTCTGGAGACACATCGCACAGAAAATGCCCGTATGGAAACGGTGACTCAAGTCTTGGAAGAAGATTTAGCGGGTCGAAAGAGCAGGCTGAAATCGGGTTTAATTGTCAGTCCCTATGGGTTAAATGAACTGCTGGGGCAAGTGTTTAACCATCCCCAGTTAAGTGAAGCAGAGTTGGCAGCTTTAGTGTCTTCAGAGTTTAAGGGACGGTTTAGCCATGCTGCCCGCACCGAGGTGAAATTTAGCGGCAAACCTCGACAAACTGTGGCGTTGTGGGTTTACCCAGAGTTCAAGTTGCAACAGGTGTTTTTGAAGCAGGTAGATCAGAGTAATGGGAATGGTCATGTGCTGGCGTTGAAGGAACATCTGGTTTATTTTCCGATGCCTGCTGTGGCTCATTTTATTGGAGTGAATACTTAGATATTTAGGAACATTAAACGGAATTTGAAATATCTGTAAAATCAACAGAAGAGGATAATGTATATGACAAGTTCAACACCAGGGAAAAAACGTTCTCTTGATCGGACAACAGCAACTCCCGATTTTTACACAAAAGATGGAGCATTACCTCCGAAAAGAAGCAGAAAACAATCAGCCCCCATAGAAGAACAAACTCAACCAAACATTAGTATTAGTATTTGTACTTGGAATATAAATCATATAACTCCCGCTAGTGAATCTCTACGAGAAAAGTGCGCTAGCATTGATTATATTTTGACTAAATTCCTTCCCGATTTGCTTGTTTTACAAGAGGTAAATCAACCTTTTGGCTTTTCTGATTTTCCAAAAAAAATAGGAGATAAAGTTTATAAAGTAACCTGGGGACCACACTTAGAAACTACTGACACTGAGTACACAGGCAAAAAACTGGGGTTACAAAATGAATATTATGCTGCTTTTTATTCAAACGAAATTGAAATCTTAGAAACATTTGTGATTCAAAACTCGCTTAAAATAGGACGCGGCAAATCTCAACCCGATCGTCCTGAATATGGCATTTTTGAGAGAAAGCCAGAGGAAACGAGCTTAAAGGAAAAAGAAAAAATAACATGGGTATACCATAGACCTGTGGTAATGAGAAAGTTAAAAAAGACTGGAAAAACTTTTCTTCTAGGAATTGTACATACTTCACCAAGTTACAAAGTTGAAGAAAGTGCCCGTGATTATATATGGGGAGCAACACAAATTGCTGGTAATGACTTATGGATTTTGGCTGGTGATTGGTATGTCCAAGAGACGGGAGAGAAAGAGACACCGAATATACCTTTACCTTCGCCGCCTAACAAAAAGTGGAAAGATTTTTTAGCTGATAATCGCTGTATATTAGTGAAACCAAAGAGGACTACATATCAAGGAGTTCTTCCAAAAGTAACGAATTTTCCCCATAATGGAAATGGAATGATTGCAGACTACTTTGTTACTTCTAACCATTTAAAAAATATGGATTGTATATTGCTAGGCCATGAAAAAGATCAGAATAGCGAATATAGTAAAAGAGAAAAAAACACTGTTCCCGGAAGCGGTTGGCCTAGCGATCATGCACCTGTCTTAGCCACTTTTGAGATCCAACCAATTAGCGCATCTCAAAGCCTTTTTCCCCATCATGAGTACGGTTTCACGGTGGCAATGTCGGATGAACCCGTTCTCCTCAACGGTATGAAAGTCATCTTCGACCAGCCTGTTGGAGTTTACCCCGTAAATCTTGAATCGAAAGAGGAGGCGCGTCGCAATGGAACCTGAAAATAAGCTGACCTCACCCACTCCTGCTGCAACAAATCCAGTTAAGTCAACCTATCCAAACCCGCCAAAACTGGATTTATTCGATGCAGCAACAACACCCCCAAAACCACCCGATCGCACTTTATTAATGCCTTTTTCCCAACTCGTAGAGGAACTCACAAATTACGAAAAACAACAAGTCGATCGCAACACAGGATTTGCTATGACGATCGCGCAACTAACGGTCGATATGCCGATCGAACTCAAAGTAACTGTAAACCATGACGGCAAGGTAAACCTCAAAGGTTCACCCCCCACCCAATTGGTGAAAACCACCATCATGCCCGTATTCCATCAAATGAGGCTAACGGTAGTGAGAGAGGATGGCGACGAATAGCAACAACCGCTCCTGGAATCTGGAAACCTTCCTCGATTCATTAATCTATGAGCTTGATAAAGCTCAAGATACCCTGTCTGTCAAGGGTATGAATCGAAAATTAACCTATACCGTGAAAGATGTCTCTCTTGACTTACAAATCTTTCCCGAATTTGACGGTGAAACAGTCCGATTCATTACCGCTCAACCAGGGGAAACAGGAGCTTCTAAAGTCACCTTTCAACTCGGTTCAATCCGCGATCACCAAATCCAAGAAGTTGCTAGAAAACCCCTCACCCGCAATGATATTTCCTTAGAAGAAGTTCCCCTACCAGAACCCGAAAAAAAGGAACTCAAAAAACTAGGGATTCGCTCTGCTGAAGACTTGCGGCGCACGATTGAAGAGCAAAATGTCGATATTGAAAAGGTTACAGATAACAAAGTCGATTACCAAGGACTCGCCAATCTGATTAACCAATCCAGCCGCAAAAAATTAGCACCCACCGTTTCTAAAGCCAGCCTGTCCCAAGCTCAAGGCAAAACTATTATCACACTGGAAGGCGAGAATTTAGCGATCGCCCAATCCCTCGATCAATTCCCCGTCGCTGCTATTAATAACGAACAGGTAGAGGTGATTTCAGCTAATCCCAAGGAATTGAAAATACAGGTGAATAATACTCATTTACAAGACAAAGAAAGCCAGTTAAAAATCGCCCTTGATCCCTATGCCATTGTGACAATGAATTTACAAATGGGGGAACAGGGAACAGGGAACAGAAAAAAGGAAACCGTATGAATAAATAAAGGGTTTTTAGATGTCAGACATCAATGATTTTAAAGACTTGAGAATTTGGCAAAAAGGCATAGATATAGCCGAAAAGTGCTATTTTTTGACTCAAATTTTCCCTAAAAATGAATTGTACGGAATGGTACAACAAATTAGGAGGTCTGCGGCATCTATTCCAGCTAATATAGCAGAAGGATATGGGAGAAGATCAACAGCCGAGTATATCAGATTTCTTAATATTGCCCAAGGGTCAATTAACGAATTATAAACACATATTATTTTATCTGAAAGGGTAAGACTATGTGAAAAACAAGATATAGACTTGATAATTTCTTTGCTCCAAGAAGAGAGCAGAATGATTATTGCTCTTATTAAAAAGCTAGAACAATAACTTCTGTTCCCCATTCCCTATTCCCCATTCCCTATTCCCCATTCCCTATTCCCCATTCCAACTACCATGTTTACTCCCAACTCTCGCAGTAATAATCGCCTGTTAGCTCTAGAGCAAGAACTGATGGGATGGAAGACTTCGCCCCAACAGCAGCAGAATGATTTAGAATCTGAAGAACTAGAAGATGAAGAAGTTAAGGAATTTCCCGCCCCATACAGCCAGCAAATCAGGTTTTATGGCGAACAGCCGCAAGATGATTATGAACCAGAAGAAGTAGAGAGCGATCGCCTAATTTCATCTCCCAGGCTGAATGTATCGAGAAACCAGTCACAACCCTTTTCTTATGTAGCATTAGCTCATACCCTAAATAATCACGCCAATCAGCGTTGGCAAAAAAATCTTACCCATTTTCAAAGTCAGCAGCATGAGTTAGAGCCATTAACAGACAACAATATATTAGAACCGCCAAGATTTAGCACCTCTGCATCTGTCTCAATTTCCTATTCCCCTCAGCCCCCTGCAAAAAATATACCAAGTCAGGAGAAATTATCTTTACATATTCCAGACATTCATCTTCCAGAAGCCGACTCAGCAGAAGCTTTCGCTAGTTCAGAGCAGGCGTTCTCCAGTGATGAACCGTCGTATACATCACTACTGCAAATCATACAGTCCGCTAGACAAACTAGCCCAGATGAGTTAGAAGCGGAAAACCTCTCCAGTGTTCAGACAATTGAAGTCGCAGCCGAGGCGATGCCTTCGGCAACGTCTTCGACAAACGCACCAGAGAAAACAGACAGTACAGAACTTACCAATACTGACAATTCCCTATCTGTATTGGTTTTTACAGCCCCCAATGAAGCGATCGCACAACCAAACATAGACGCAAAAAAACAGACTAAAACCGATGATTCCGAGTCTGTATTGGTTGATGTATTTGAAGAAACAGAAATTGTGAAACCTACTAATCAAGATGAGCAGGTTTCTGTTGCAGATACAAACTACTTTTTTTCAGATGCGTATACTTCAGAAATCTATGAGTAAAATTTAGTTTTTTATTATACCACGTTTACTAATAAATTTATGAGATTTGGAGTCTTTTATGTCTAATTTCCTGCATTCTAACAACGGTTCACTGTTTGCACTTGAGTATAGTTTATTCAATAAAATAACTGACCAGCAGACATCTGAGCAATTCACCGATGAGCAAGAGGAAGAGATTCCGCAGACAACCACACAAGCCTTTGATGTCGGAGAAGCGATCGCTTTAGAATATCAGGAAAATACCGAGCCTGATTTCGAGTCGATGAGTAGCCAGTATGGCGAAGAAGATGATGATGATCCTGAAGCTTACACTAGTCGGGGTTTTGATCTGCAATCAGAAAACATCCCCACCTATGATGTAGAAGCCTTTACCATTGAAGATGAAGAAACACCCCAGTTAAACGAGAACCCACTGGCTGAATCTCATTCTCTATTTACCTTAGAGCAAAGTGTATTCACCTCTTCTAGAAACGGACAAGCACATCAATTTGCCGAAGAAGCAGAAAATACAGAATTAGATGAACCAGCTTTATCAGAATCCCATTCTCTATTTGCTTTAGAGCAGAAAGTTTTAAAGCCAACTCACAAAAACCTTGCAGCGCAACAATTTGCAGTGGCAGAATCCTTTAGTCAGGATGTAGAAGCACAGGCTTTTGACTGGGATGAGGCGATCGCCTTAGAATACGAACTATCCGCTTATCCTACCGCATCTACTTTTGACTGGTTGCCTACTGATGAAAGTAGCCATAGTTTCGAGGATGAATCATTACCTTTTGAAGTCGAAGCTTTTGAGGTAGAAGAAGAACCAGCATCAGCACCAGTAGATGAAGATTATAGTGCTAGTCGGGCTTATGGATTCGATGTCGATGATGAGCAGTTAGAACCCAAACCAGAAGAGTTAAACAATAGTCAGTCTTATGGATTTGATACTGACGATGATGAACCAGTAAAGCCTACACCTCAGAAGAGTCACGATGCTGTGGCAATTCCTGTTAATGCTACTGTGGTGACACCACTGAGTCCACCGCTTAAGTCGGCTCAACCCGTTGAAGCCTTGAGCGATAATGATTTTGATGAGCTAGAGCATGGTACTGTGAGCGATCGCACTGCCGATGCCGAAGCGTTTGCAGCCGATTTAGCAGCTATCATGCGGGGTGAAAAAGTTTACGAACCTCCAGCAAAAACACCCGCGCCACTACCGCCCTCACCTCAACTTCAACCAGTGCTTCCATCCCAAGCCCAATCTGTAGCACCCAAGAAATCAAGCCCTCACGATATTTTTGACCAAATGGGCAGAAATATGGCTCATGCGACAGCATTTGATTTGGGTACATTTTCGTTAGAACAGCGTTTTGATGAATTTGATCGCCTATTAGATGAACAGGAAAGTACATCATTAGCCTATACAGAAGAAGACTCTGAATCAGACCATGAAAATATATCTACAAAAGCCCAATCTTTCGATTTCGATGATGAAGAATTAGCAGCAGATGTAGCTGCGCTCAGTGTAGATCAACCTTGGCAAGCGGTACAATTTGGTCAAAAAGGTTCAAAGGGATCTGTTAAACAACCAAAATCATCGTCTCAAGCACCTAAAACTAAGGGTACGGCTGTTACTCCAACTTCTCCAGAAGTGTCACAAACGAAATTGATATCTGGAGATAATGGAACGTATCCAAAACAACAGTACGATTTAGACAAATTTCAACTGGAATTATATCCCTACGTAAAAGCACCAGATAATCGCTTTGAAGATGGCGTAGCTCTTCACTATGGAGCAGAATTCAAAGTGAATTTTTGCAGAGGAGGTAATCAACAGAACACAGTAGGACTTATTCAACTTATCTTCCCACAAACAAAGATATTTGACCATACGGTCGTCCAGCAATGGAATGTGGACAAAAGAGAACCAGACGATCATCCCATCACGATAGGCAAGTGTTTATATGGGAACGACCACGACAAAATTTCTTCCTCATATTATGAGGGTGAATTGAAACGATTTTTATCACCAACTGAGTGTTGGCTGATTGATACACCTAAAGAATTGAATAATAGCTTCGATAAGGGATCTTTCAAAGGAGTGACTAACACCAAATTCGCTCAATATGTTGTTGAGTTGAGTAGTAAAGACGGTATTATCTTTAACCAAGGCATTGTTTGGGGATACTCAGTCGTTCAAAATGCCCAAGATCCAACTAAGTTTGATGTGCTTATGCAGCCTCCTCGCAAGTCTTTCTTGAACAAAGCAAGCGAGCATCTGAAGGCAATCTCGACTTTTATAGAAAAGACAACAGACGAAATCAAAAGCTACATCCGGTAACTTTTCACGAGATATCGAAGTCAAAACTAGGGTATGAATTGTGTGATTGCAACGGAGATGGGATGAAAATGTGATCGCCAAGGTGGGGTGAAAGTGTAACATCGCGTGTACGCACATATCATCACAACTAGTGTGTAAATTGTGAAACACTGGATGAAAATGCGACCATACTCTTGATCAAGTCATTTTTTTAAAAAGGAATATAAAAAAGAATAAGTAGAGCGGCGTAAATATTTGTAGCTGAGAAAAGGCAGCAGGTAGGAGGCAGAAGGCAGGATGGGAAAGGGTTTTAGGTTAGTTAGCTTTTCTTAACATAGTTCGGTTTTTTCTCAATGAGTTACTTATAAGAAAAAGGAGCATACATTCCATGCCAGAACGAAAATCAACAGAAGTAGCAAAAAACACACAAGGTAATTTAGAAGTTCTACAATTTCTATTTCTAGGGCTACCAATAACTCCAGATACACAGCCCGAAGAAGATTCTAACGCTCTGCAAAACTATAAAGTTTTCAAATCTTTATTTGGACTTGAGGAAGACTTGCAAAACTCCTCTGTAGAGACAACTAACGATGAAATTACTTGTTCTACAGCCCACAATGAGAATATGCCCGATTATCAAAAGCCAACAACTTCATCAATATCTCTAAAACCTAATGGAAAAGTAGAACAGCCAACTCAAGCAGATAGCAAGTCAACTACTATTTCCTCCAATACACCAGCAATCGGGGATAATTCGCAAAATCCATTGAATATTCAAGACAAACAGATAAAAACCTCTTCTAAACTAGTTGAACATTCTGATGTCTTAAATGATGATGTTGCTTTGACTCAAAATCCGATTGAAAAAGCTCCAATTTCGGTTAATGTATCAACAGTTGTTGAAACTGCACAGCAGCAAGCAGAACTTGCTATTTCTCAAACTCAAGCCGCACAACAGAAAGCCGAAATTATCTTAAATCAAACTCAATCTGTACAACTACAAGCCGAACTTGTCCTCTCTCAAATTCAAGTCACACAGCAGAAGGTAGAAAGTAGCTTAATTGAAACTCAAACTATACAAGAGCAAGCTAAAACTACTCTCAATCTAGCACAATTCATACAACAAAAGATAGAAATCACTGATCCTGTTACAGAAAAACTACTTCAACAGGCTAAAGAATTACAACTGAATCCATCAGACAAATTACCTTTGCCATATTATCCACCAATAGAAATAAAGCAATCTTACTATTTTTTTAAAAATCATAAGTCAATCTTTATAGGCACTATTATAGCTGTAGTTTTGTTGTCGTTTTGGTTCACTCAAATCATAAAATCGCCTAAGCATTCTTTAAATATATCTACTCTTTATATTGATCCAGTAAATGGAAATGATATTAATCAAGGTAATGAATACGCACCGTTTAAAACGTTGTCGCGTGCGCTCAAGCAAGTGAAATCAGGAGATACATTAATGGTGAGTCCGGGAGTTATCCAAGAAAATTCACAGTTATCAATACCTCAAAATGTTACGGTTAAAATCCTGCCTATGACTGCACCTGTTCCCATCAGTGATATTGAAAACCATTGGGCTGCTAAATGGATTCGTCCATTAGTTACTAAAGGAATTATTTTAGGTTTTCCAGACGGAACTTTTAAGCCTGATGCCTATCTAACTCGTGCGGAATATGCCACACTACTGAGTAAGGCTTTTCAACTACCAGAAAGTAATCTTCCTATAAAGTTTAAAGATTTAAAACCTACTCATTGGGCAGAGAAGAATATTCAAAAAGCTAACGCAAGCCAATATCTCAAAGGTTTTCCAGACAAAAATTTTCATCCTGAAGATACTATTCAAAAGGTAGAGGTAATTGCTTCTTTAGTTAGTGGATTAAAGTTAAGCACCACGCAAGATAAAACAAAGCTCAATATATATGAAGATGCAAATAGTATCCCGGAGTGGTCTAAAGAAGCAGTGGTAAGTGCAAGTTTCAATCAATTAATTATCAACTATCCCAATCCCCAAAAATTAAATCCTACTAAAAATGCTACTCGTGCAGAGGTAACTGTTATGCTTTACCAAGCAATGGTGTTGAAGAAAGAAATGCCCGAAATAGAATCATCCTCTTTAAATTAACCATCATGAAAGCAGCACAGCGTAAAAGTAAACGCATCTGTTAAAGTATACTCCTTCTTTTTGAGAGCGATCGCTACCCCTCCCACTTCACCAGCATCCCATCCGCCGCAACCAAGCCCCACTGCGGACACTTCGCCACCAGTTTTTTGATCACAATCCTCAAAGCAGGGTCATCAGCCCAACACTCCATCAAGAAATCATCCCCTGGATTTTCGCGCCATTGTTCCGCTATCTTGAGCTTTTCCATCCGCCAGGGTCGTATTCTTGATCTCTCAACGACTGCCTCATAAGACCATTTTTCAGGATCTGAATCAGCCGCTACAGCACAAACGCCTTCAGAATGGGCTTTTGGTTCCTGTGCTGGCAAATTCGACTCGGCAGGGGCGGCGGTAATTGTGTCTTCATGGGTGACTCCCAACTCATCACCCAGTTCCTGGTTCTTTTCTACCAACGAAGCAGATAGGCTCTGTTGAGCTTGGTTTTGGGACTGATTGAGGTTTTCAAAATTTGAATCGGCAGGGGCGGTGGAAAAATTGTCCTCATGAATGATTTCCTGGTCAACACCCAATTCCTGATTCTTTTCTACCAACGAAGCAGATTGACTCGGCACAGCATCCACAAGCGTAAGCGTCGTGCAGTCCGTTACCGCAGGTAACTCTTCTTTCTCTTCCACGCCAAGGACAGTTTGAGGCGACGCGCCTTTTGGGGGCGCGTCAGCCGTCTCATCAACACACAAATTTTTGTTTTGCGTGGAAGAAACACACCTCACAAACTCTACTGAAGAGTTTGTGAGGTGTTTCTGAACAGTTCGTGAGGGTTCGTAGAACCCTTGCTCTGACTGCGTTTTATCTGAAATAGACGCTGTGTAATTACAACGCATTTCTTCAGAACTAGCATTCACCTCTGCATTCTCAGCATTTGATTCTTGTTTTGTGGAATTTGGTTTTTCAGTATTGACCTTCTCCCAAAACTCTTTCATGCGACTGCCATGCAAATTCTGCACCATCCAGCCAACTGTCTCGCGTCCGTCTTGTATTGATTTGTCCGGCTTAAAAATGAACAGACCACTTTCAGAGAGAATTTTCTTTGCACAGATGAAACTGCTGTAGCCCAGGTTTGTTGATAGGGGCATCCACCGCGAACCGAATGGGTCAGATGTCCAACATTCCTGCCATAATTGATTGACTGATGGTTTTTGTTGCGAAGCCCACAACATATCTTCAATGGGGATGATTACATGAAGCCGTTTGTATGGAGACTGTGGTTTCTCCTTAGTAGGCTTTTTGGTGGGTTTTGTAATGGTTGCTGTCATTTTACAATCTCCTAAGTATTGGCGCACAACAATTTCACCCAAGCGATAACGCTGGGTTATGAATAGTTGGAAACGTTGTCTAAAAAGTCACAATCTACGTGTTACAAAAGCCGCAATTCGTTCTTGAAATATCGGTCAGTCTTTTTCGGTTTGTCTTTCCAATGCTGCCAAGCCACCCAGACCTCATCCCCCATGTCTTCGATAACTTCACCCTTGGCGTTGTACAAAGCGCAGTAGATATCCGCGTGGGCAACAATCGACCCAAGCCCAATAATCAGTTCGCTATCAGAAGAACCAGACTTGTTAAGGGCTTCGTCAGGAACCAATGGTTCCGTAATGAGTGAGGATTCAGTTTTCTCAAGGACAGCAATTAACTCTGTCTCTTGTGGGGTCAACTCTGCCCAGTAGTCAGCTTTGATAACCTCGTATTCCTGCGCCACTTCCAGATAGTCCCACCAGCTACACCCAGGCTTGGATAATACAGCCCGAATATCACTAACTGCTTGGGGTATGAGTTGCAGTTGCTCGGCTCGATATGCGATCGCGCTTTGGGTTGGTTCACTCCCCAGAATTAACGCCGCAGCTTGCAGGGCTTGGGTATTGTTCATGGCACTGGCCAGATTACCCAACGCAATACCCATGAGCCGTAAGCATTCTTGGGCATTTTCCTTGGGTGGTTCTTCGGCAAGCGATCGCAGATCAATTGTTTCATCCAAAGCTTTCTTGACTTGTTTATTGAGAGCCTTGGTTGCCTGTTTGGTGAGAGTATTGCTCCATTCCTGAGCCGGACGTTCTTGTACGACATTTTCTAGTTCCTGAATACGTCGCTGTAACCGTTGGTTCTCAAGCTCCAACTGCCTCAAGCCTTCCAACTCGAAAAGTCGATGTTGTAATTGGATGTTTTCTTCCTTCTGCTGCTGAAACAGGTTTTGTAAAGCGGTCAATTGCTCTTGAACTTGTTGTTCTGCCAATTCAGCAGCTTCCGCCTGTAACCCAATCCTCAAATCCTGTTCTAACCGTTCCAATTCTTGCTGGTGTTGCTGCTTGAGTTGGGCGATCGCTTCGACGTATTCTTTGGGGTAGGTTCTTTCTTGGCTAAATGACTCAATTGCGCCATCATTACTCAAATCCACATTGTTCACCAGTTCTCTATCACCATCCGCAAAAGTCACAATCTGTTGCCAGTTGTTCGGTGCGTCTGCTTCGATGGTTCCTTCTTCACCGTAGCGGGGGTGAGTTGGTGAGGTGACTTTGACTGTGTTGGTTTTAGGAACCAATGGTTCCTGATTTTGGTGAAATATTGGTTCTTCAATTTTCGGAACCAATGGTTCCTGAGCTTTTTGGCGTGGCAGACGAGGAACCACCTTGTTAGCCGCAGATGCAAAGTCTGATTCGCTGGGTGAAGGGTTTTGCTGGAGTGCGATCGCAACAGCCTGTTTTAGTTTTTCTGGTTCCTTGACTAGCCGTAGTAATGAACGGGCTTGACGCTCATTTTTAATGTGTTCGCCCAATTCATCAGCCGTGTCCCTAACTTTTTTGGCTCCCAGCAGTTGATTGATTCTGCGGTAGCCACCCCAAGCAGATAACTCAGCTTGGCAGTATTCCTCAAAACTTTTATAGCCAGCTTCACGATAAAGCTGATTGTCACGCATCTGTAATATTTCCTCGACAGCTTGCCATTCAAAGCGGTCGATGGCGGTGAAGGTTTCTTTGATGCTGGTGTTGAGAATGCCAAAATTAGGCGTAGATGCTGTTTTAACAGTGTACTGGTCAATAACAGCATTCTCCTGGGTGCATAAAGCAGGGGTATTTGATATTGTTTGTGTAGTCATGAACTTAAAAACCGTTCGTGAAACTACCCTCCCTAGTGTCTGCCTGGAAAACATCACTAGGGAGGTTTTTATTTTGTCATGACATTTAGACTAACATAGTATGTACAAAGTGAACCACAAAAAACTAAACCCGCCTAATCATTGGCGGGCTTTTCTTTGATACTGTCTAGAATTCGATCTCGCATTTGCCTGAGAGACTCATTCTCTTCTCTCAGGCGGCTAATTCCCCCAACAGTTGCTGCTTGAGTAACGCAATTTCACCTCCTAGCTCCTGCCGAAGTTCTGCTTTAATTTCCTCGCGTAGCCCTTGTTTTAACTCCTCTAGTTCATTATTTCTAGACAAAACCCCCAGATAGCTATCAATCAAGTCTAAAAGTACCTCAGAGGCGTTTTTCCCTTCTTGCTTGACTTTGTTCATGAAAGCTTCTTTCTTTTCAGTGCTAATTCGCACCATTATTCGGTTGTCTGCATTCATATATGATTCCTGTCCATACGTTTTGCCATTCTCAAGCTACCAATCTACTTAAGTCATGACAAGTGTACTAACAATATAGCCTTGTTACTGCAACTTCCTCACTATTTTTGTCAGTACAAATGTGTTGACAATGTACATCAAATTGTTTATACTAAGTTTAGATTAAAAAACAAAAGGCAATCGCCCTGTCTGGAAAACTAGCGACTGCCCTTTGCGAAAACCTAACCCCATTAAGAGGTAGGAGATCCTCATTATGAATCATTTCACTTATCCAACGCAAGTATCCAAAGCCTTCAACTGCAACACAATAGACGAGCAAACCACAGCACAGTCCGAATTTTACAACCACCTCGAAACGCAAGCCAAACAAGCAACCCAAACTACCGACCCGCTTACATCTCGTGACCGCCGCATCATTGCCGAGATTATCGAAGTAGATCCCGAATCAATCCGCACAATTTGGCTCGAAGCCGGAATCACCGTATGGGTGCAACTAGTAGACGGTGGACGTTTGCCATTCGACCGAGACTGGTTTTCCAAAAGAGTTGCAGAAGTTAAAGCAACACTACCCGAAACCCCAAGAGAACGCAACGATCGCCTGAGCGACGAATTAGAAACAGCTTGTCACAGATACGGTTTAACTCACGGAGAGATTGACTGGCTCTCGTTTAGCACGACCCTTTATTTCAACAACCGAAGAGTGGGGTTTGTAGGATACAACCGCGCAGATCAATGGTACAGCAGACAAAGGCCATTGGGGGGCAGTCGCACAACTGACAGTATTGATGCAGCGATCGCACTATTGGGAATCAGACAACCAGTAGCCGCATAGTACCGCAAGTAGAAAAGGCGATCGCATCCTTCAACAGCGATCGCTCTCTCACCACGATGAATGCAAAATACAGCAAATATGTCTTTCCTTCAAGATCCTGACTGGGGCGAGTGCTGCAAACCAATACTTCTATCACCAACACACCCAAACGCAGAGTTAATTAAAATCTCTGGTTACACGCTGGTTTACTGTAGCGGTGCTTGTCCCAAAATCTACCGTGTTTACAAAGGCGAATCAATGCTGGGTTTGGTGTTTCAACACCTCACGCACTGGTCAAGTGGAGTAGATCAGATTCGTTACGCCAAGCCACTGAATGCAGTAGTGGCGCTCGATGATTTTCTTCTAGCTGCAAGTATGACCAAAACAACTGACGAAAATATTGCAGCGTAAATCAGATTTTCTATCTCAACAAATAACCATTCACTAACTAAAACAATGGAACCCACGATCTCAATCCCTCCGGGTTGGCATTACCCACGCTTTGGCTTTGGACAACGAACAGAACACGGTCAAATCATCGGACTCAAGTATTACGCCGAGGACACGTATCTAGCAGACGAATACGGTGCAGGTTGGCGTTATATTCTGTTGCTTGACAAGCACGGTGAAGATGAAGAACATCGTACTGAAGATGAAATAAATCTACTTTCACCACAAGAATTAAAAACAACGTTAGAGGCAGAAATCCAGAATCATCAGCGTCAAATTCAATCACTAAAACATCAATTAGATGCTATTCCTGCAATTGTTTTAGCTGCTAACTCTACACTTGGAGGAACCACTCAACCAAGTTATCCACCTTTGCACGATTTGGTTGATGCCGGAAAGTTCATCCTCAAAGAAATTGCCAAACATCCCGATTATTTAACACTAGAATATCAACCCGACCTGACTATTGGTGATGCTGACACTGCGCTTTCTTATTTGGAAGTAGAACTTGAGCTTCCAGGAAATAGCAAATGAACTCTGTGGTGGCGATTCAATTACAAATCGCCACTAAAAATATTAGTCCTATTTTGATAAATTTTTTGGAGGTTTACTAATGTGTACTAAATGGGCAGAAAAAGAGCTAGGAACTCTCGAAGAAATGGCAGAGATGTACACCCCGGAACAAATAGTTTTTCGGCTAAAAAGACGCGGTTATTATCGCACAGTATCAGCCGTTAAGAATAAATTGTATTCTTTGGGGTATTCTACTCGCCCAATTCTTGATAATTACAGTTGTAGTGAGATTGCAAAAAATCTTTGCTTACACCCGACTACTGTTACTTATTGGGTCAGACAAGGTTGGTTAAAAGCTAAAAAGCGTTGTACCAGTTGTTATCAAGTCAAAAGTCGGGATTTGAAGCAGTTTTTTAAGAACCCGCCTGCGTCAATTAGAAAACACATTGCAGCGATAGATCCGCAGGTTGTAAAGTATTTGGCGGGGTAGTTATCTCACAGAGAAAGGCACAATAATTAGAACAAGGCGATTCCAAAAGTGAGTCGCCACATTTTTAATTTTATCTAATATAATAACTTAATTTACTATTAATTAATCAAGGTATAATACTGGCATAATTGCTATTAATGTTTCAGATGACAAACAAATTATGATTGACCATGACAGACTATTCAAAGAATTATTATCTACCTTTTTTGTGGAATTTCTCGATTTATTTTTACCACAAATTTCCAGCCAGATAGACCGTGATTCAATTCAGTTTTTACCCCAGGAAGTGTTGACTGATGTCACTTCTGGAGAAAAAAAGGAAATTGATTTACTGGCGCAAGTGCGTTACCAAGGACAAGAAACTTGTTTTTTAATCCATGTCGAAAATCAGTCTTACACCAAGAAAGAATTTGCCAAGCGGATGTTTAAGTATTTTGCTCGACTGCACGAAAAATATGATTTACCAATTTATCCAGTGGTGATTTTTTCTTTTGATGAACCATTACGTCCTGAACCTCAACACTATCGCGTTACATTTGGCGATTTCAATGTGTTGGAATTTCAGTTTGCTGCTATTCAACTCAATCGTTTAAGCTGGCGGGATTTTCTAACTCAACCAAATCCAGTAGCCGCAGCATTGATGTCGAAAATGAATATTCCCAAACAAGAGCGTCCGCAGGTAAAAGCAGAATGTTTGCGATTGCTGGCAACCTTAAAACTAGACCCAGCCCGAATGCAATTAATTTCTGGGTTTGTGGATACTTATTTGCGATTGGACGAGACTGAAAAACAGGTCTTTCAAGCAGCAATCAGTACAATGGGGTTAGATGAGCAGGAGGAAGTTATGGAAATTGTTACTAGTTGGCAAGAAGAAGGCGCTCAAAAGGCAAAAGAAGATATTGCATTGAATTTACTACGTGAGGGTATGACAACTGAAACAATTGTGCGCGTAACAGGGTTAACGTTGGAGCAAGTGCAGCAATTACAAGCACGAATGCAACAAGAGAATTGATTAGATTGTACTGATTATTCTAACGTCCAACTTCCGTTCTAAACCCACGGTGCGTTTGCTGTTCAAGAGTTTACACTGACTGTAACTGGAATTAACGCTCCACCAGCGATTGTCTCAAATCCCGTTACCAAAGCCGCACTGAATCAGCAATACACTTATAATGTCGTTGCCAATGATCCAGAAAATGATGCACTCACTTTCAGCTTAGGTCGCGCTCCCGCCGGGATGTCTATTGACAGCAACGGCACTGTTCGGTGGACACCCCAAGCTAGTCAGGGTGCTTCTCAAACTGTTGAGGTTATCGTTACTGATAGCCAAGGCAATGCCACAATCCAAACTTTCAATATTGAGGTTGGCGCGACTGCAATCAATCACGCTCCTAGCATCACCTCCACTCCTGCGTATGTCGCTAATGTTGGCAGTGCTTACCAGTATCAGGTGCAAGCAACTGACCCAGATACAGGCGATCGCTTGACCTATCAACTCTTGTCTGTACCTCCTGGTATTACTATTGATGCGGCAACGGTTCACAATTTGGTTATGCAATGGATAAAAGCACAGTTATCGATCTGATTCAAACTGCATTTGCACATATAGAACTTGGCGATGGCATCACTTTACACCAAGCGATCGCTCTCGACAATTACTGTACTGACGAGGAAGTTGTTGCCGCCCGATCGCAAGATACCGAAAATCACTGGATGGAAATTCCCTATGCAACCCTCATCAATTTTGAATCAGCCTTATCATTTATGGACGAAAGAGGAACTCGCTACTATCTACCCGCATTTATCATCGCCGCTCTTGAAGGGCATATTAGTCTATCTGTGCCGTTTTTTAAGATTTCAAGAATGTTGGGAAGTTTACGAAAAAGTACCCCTATTGAGGTGATTAAAGTTTATGGTTTTGATCGTCACCAAGCTTTGGCAATTGCTGCTTTTCTACGGTTTGTCGTTGGCGAACATGGTGAAAATGCAGAAAGTCAAGCAGAACTGGAAATTGTCTGGCAATGGGAAGATTATATCAAAAATCAACAAATAACAGGGGCTTAAATCCCCATCAGAAAAACCTTACTGTCAACTTGTTATGGTTTTCTCTGTGAGTAAGTAGGTCAGTGTTAAAAATTGTCGTTATGACAAGGCAGGAGGGTAAAGGTTTTCAAGCCACTTTACTTTTCGTTAAATAGTTCTGTTTATTTGCACCGTTCTACTTAGACGACAGTATCGGGCGATCTCTCTGCGCTCTGCGTGTGTCAATGTCATCCCACTCAGGCATTAGGCAAGCTTAAGATTTTTGACTATGCTCTTAACTGCTAAGTCTTCAACTACTATCGTTTGGTTTTCACGAACCAGCCCAATACTTTTCGGATAAGGAATTCACTCGTGTTCGCGTAGCGTCTCCATGATTGAGAAAGTATCTTGGCAACAGAGGTGCAGGGGTGCAAGGGAGAACGAAGGTACCCTCTCCCCTGCCTGTCTGCTCCTCCGCACCAGTGCTGCTTCAACGAAGAGATATCTTAACCGGAAGGTATTGACATCAAACTGCTTTCGCCACAGGAATTAAAAACAGTTTTGGAGACAGAATTTAACAGCTATCTGCGCCAAATCCAAATGCTGAAACACTAATTAAACGCAGTTGGTGTCACTGTTGTAGCAGAGAACTCTACGGTTGAAGAAATCATCCAACCACCTTATCCATCTCTGCATTATTTAGTTGATGCTGGAAAATTCATCCTCAAAGAAATCGCCACACACCCCGATTATCTAACATTTGGATATCAGCCTGACCTGACTATTGGTGACGCTGAAACTGCGCTTTCTTATTTGAAGTTGGAACTTGAACCAAATCAAAGTCCTGCATTAGATATTGCTGACTAGGGCTAAAAATAATCGCCTGGGTGTTTTTCATCCAGGCAATTCTAGAAAGCATGAGATTGTCATAACCCCATATTACAACAATCACCACAACACCGTAGTATTTATCAACACATATACAGACATGGAAACCATCAAAATCAACAACAGCGTCTTTCTCATTCCACCGAGCCAAGCCAACTGCGCCAAAGAATACGGGCAATTTCTTCTCGATTGTCCACCCAAGCTAACAATTCTAGAAGCACAGCAGGGTGGTTATCTCAAAGGTAACAAGGCTGATTTTGCGTAGACGCTTTGCGGCTTGTCTTTGACATCGCTATTTCTCGCCCTGACCGTTTACTCACAATCAATGAAAACTTTACCAATGAAGCGTTTACAGAACTGTGGGTAATTCCCGTTGCTGGTGGGTTAAAAGACCAGTTCAAGGGTCAGGCTTCGATGCTGCTTTCGTTCTTGATGCACAGGCGGAGTAAAGACAGTTTTGCCGGACTGTACAACCATTTCGCTCACCGTGCGTTTCAGCAATGGTGTGAGGAAGGAATGCCAGGAGATCCGAAAGAGTATTGCTATGCGGCGATCGCATCTGTCCTCAAAAACTACATCTTCTGTGCCGAGTTCCAGAAAGTAGAAGGTGCGCTTGGTACGTATTGGTTTATTCAGTGGAGTTACCGCAATCCGCAGTCTGATTTTGAGAAAGATGCACTCGAAGCTGCTGAGATGATCCGGTCTGGTGCGGAGTCTGGGGCGACATTGGGCTGGGTTACAAACGAGACTTACGAAAGATGGGCGTTAAATGCAGAGATTAGGCCAGCATTGCCAGCAGTTTCGGAAGCAGAGGCACGGGCATCATTGCAGCCGCAGAATCAGGCGGTTGTACCCAGTAGAAGACGGTAATTAAAAACTCGTTAATTCATGGGGTTTTCAATTGCTGATGTGAAAACCCCGCTCTCATAACGAGATGAGGTAACGCTAGTGATCGTAGTTTCGATATTTTTACAGTACAGCAAATAAACAGTTAAAAAGTGTTTCCCAAAATACAAGGCATACTCATTATTTTCAAGTATTCAATGATACTCATTGCAAAAAGAATACAAAATACATGAAACAACTAACAGGATTTACCCCTATCGCTGCACTACCAGAATCAACTACGGCTTCTGCTAAACAACAATTACTCAACACAATTAATTGGCTACAGGCTGAAGGTGCGGCAAGTGAGACTAATCTCAATCTTTTAATAGCAATTGCTCAATCAATTCTCTGGTCGGAAGAATCGTACACCAGATTTTTGCAATGCGGGTTTGATGCTGCGATTGAATTGTTTGATAAAGGTTCGCAGAATTGGGATTTTGAAGAAGCAATGTTATCACGCCACAATCCCAGAAATTGGGACGAGTACAAACAATTAAAGCAAGTACGGGCGGTAGAAGCAAACTAATAAAAAACTACAAAACCTGCCTGAAATATTTGATTTATCAGCATTAAATATCAGGAGTTTAGTTATGGGTATTAAATGGGATGACAATGAATTAGCAACCCTCGACGAAATGGCCGAGATGTATACCCCAAAGCAAATAGCTTTTCGGCTCAAAAGACGGGGTTATCATCGCACAGTATCAGCAGTTACGAGAAAATTGAATTCTTTAGGGTATTCTACTCGCCCAGTTCTCGACAATTACAGTTGCCGTGAAATAGCAAAAAACCTTTGTGTGCCTCCAAGCACAGTTGTTAATTGGGTGAGGTAAGGTTGGTTGAAAGCGAAAAGTTGAGCTAACTTATACCGTGTAGTTGGGTTTGTCTAAATTATCCACTTGTGGTAACTTTGTCCAAACTTTTAGAAGCGGCAACAATGCAGAAACTCATTTTTAGTGATAGAGATAGCTTTCAAGCACAAGCCCTATTTCTTGGTAAAAAGATTGATCTAAAGAAATTAGAAAACTATGATTGCTTGGCGACTATGCCTGTCATGGTGAAAGCTGGTGAGTGCGGTTGTGCTGTACTGCTGGGCTATGGTGTAGTTGTTCTGTTTAACCTTGCGAGAGAAGAAAAGGCAGACTTTTTAAGGGGGCTATCATCTTTAGTGCATGACTCATTTAGCAACCCTGAGACGGAAGAAGTGGAAGTTCATCTCAACATTGTCGAGAATGAGCGAGTCAAGGAAGGAAAAATTTTTCTGCGTGAATTGAGTGTAGAACGCTTGCAAATCGTGGCTGACATTCTCGCCAAAAGCGTTGTGCTGTCTCATTATGAAATTAGTATAGCGGCGGTATTTGATCAAATTGAACCTTTCGCTGCTAGTCTCCAGCGCGAAGACCGAAGTCGGCGGCAGAGTCGGGAATTACTGCGTCAATTAGGCACAACTTTGTTAGTTCAACATAAGATAGTCGGTCGAGTCGAGATTATCGATAAGCCAGAGTTGCTTTGGGAATCGCCACAATTAGAAAACTTATATCTGCGCTTGGAGGATGAATACGAAATCCGTGAACGTCATCATGCCTTGGAGCGCAAACTAGAGCTAATTACCCAAACTGCACAAACGGTACTGGAGTTCATGCAGCATAGTAGTAGCCAGCGAGTAGAGTGGTATGTCGTGATTTTGATTGTGGTGGAAATTCTGCTGTCACTGTACGACATTATATTCAAAGGGTGAAAGCTTTCTTTGCTTACTGCCCACTCAACGCTGTCCAATAGTTCTGCTATTCTGATCGAAGACAGTATGGAATTTGTATTTGAAACAAGGTCGGCAAACTCGTCTTTTGTCGAAAAGATTTGGCACACCAAGAGCGCGAGTGCTGGTAGTTTTACTTCCTCAGCCGTCAGTCACTGGGAGATCGTCATCACCACCTTCAACGGCAAGACGAAGATTGTCGCACGCGGCCCGGAGACTAAAGCCTCCCTTGCCGATTTCCCAGCAGAAGCTGAGTTCTTTGGCATCACCTTCAAACTTGGCACGTTTATGCCCCATCTTCGGGTGAAAACTCTTGTAGATAGACACGATGCCACTCTTCCTGAAGCATCAAGCAATTGTTTCTGGCTACATGGCTTAGTGTGGGAACTTCCAACTTTTGAAAATGCTGACGTGTTCATCAACAGACTGATTCATCAGGGGATACTTGTGCGAGATCCGGTGGTTGAGGTGGCAATACAGGGACACAAGCCCGACATATCGCTACGTTCCTTACAGTATCGTTTCTTACAGGCAACCGGATTAACCCAAAAGACGATTCAGCAGATTGAACGCGCCCACCGTGCCGTCTGCTTGCTTGAGCAAGGTACATCTATTTTAGACACTGCCTTCGAGCTAGGGTACTTCGATCAGGCACATCTGACTAATTCCCTCAAGCACTTTATTGGCAAAACTCCCGCGCAAATCAGTCCCATCGCGGTTCCATAGTTTGCGTTTTTTTCCAAGACTACTTTCTCTTGCTTGCACCATAATTGCGCTAAACAGCAAATGGTAAAAGGATAACACCATGCGAAAACTAGTCGTCACTGAATTCATGTCACTCGATGGCGTTATAGAAGAACCTGCTTGGACTGCGCCCTATTGGAATGACGACATCGCTCAGTTTAAAGATCAAGAACAACTCACCAGTGATACTTTGCTCCTGGGGCGCATCACTTATCAAGGGTTCGCTGCCGCCTGGCCAAACAGCACTGATGACGGGGCTTCATACATGAATAACGTCCGCAAATACGTGGTGTCCAAGACATTGAACGCAGTAGAGTGGAACAACTCAATACTCATCCAAGACAATATCGTCGAAGAAATCGCCCGGCTCAAGCAGCAAGACGGACAGGGCATTCTGGTCTATGGCAGTGCCGCACTTGTGCAAACTCTCATTCGGCACGAGCTTGTGGATTTCTATCGGCTGCTTGTTTACCCAGTAGTTGTAGGCAAAGGCAAGCACTTGTTCCAAGGGGATACTACTGTGACTTTGAAGCTATTGCAATCACAAACGTTCGGTTCAGGTGTTGTGGCACTCGTCTATGAACCAGAGCTTGACATACTCCCCAGCCTAAAGGCGTGAGGATTCTAGGCTCAAACAGCGATAGCAGGTATGACCCGACTTACATCACTTAACCCAACAGTCGATGCCCCGACTGCACAAATATTACGACTGGCGTTTTCATCCCTTCCATTTACTGATTGGCAAGATGGGCAGCGCCATTCTCTAATAGATAAATCCAACTCTTCTAAAACATGACCACAGCAAGAGCAGGTCTTAGTGCTGGGATACCATTGGTCGATGAAAACAACCCTCTTTTTCTTCTTTTTGGCAACCCATTCTAGTATTTGTAGAAACTCTCCAAACGCCAAATCAGAGATTTTTCT